>CAMPIK010000030.1 GCA_946886325.1 uncultured Shinella sp. | reverse complement strand
GCCAAGCAGCGTCAGCATGACGAAGGTGGCGAAGAGGATGAAATGGGTCATGCCCTCGATGGCATTCGTCTCGCCGTCGTTGAGGTTGATCGCCGCGACGATCAGTGTGATCGCCACCATCACCGTCTGGACAGGCGACATCGCCATGACGAAGGGCTGGCCGGTATAGAGCGCGATCGTCTCCATGACCGGCACCGTCAGGATGACGGTCGACAGCGAGGCGCCCATGGCGATGTTGATGGTCGATTGCATGCGGTTGGCAAGGGCGGCCCGCAACGCGGTCAGGATTTCCGGTGCGGCCGAGATCGTGGCGACGACGACGGCCATCAGGGCCGGCGGCGCGCCCGTTCCCTCAAGGCCCTCGCCGAGCAGGGTCGACATGACTTCCGCCAGCGCGCCGATGATGACGACACCGACCAGGATGACCGCGATCGAGGTGCCGGCCGCTTCGTCCGCTTCGCCGGAGACCGGCTGCGCGTGGTCACGCTTCTCCGCGCGCGGATAGGCATAGCTGAAGAAATAGCTGTGCGTACCGACCTGCATGCGCAGGAAGAGCGCATAGAGCGCGATCATCGCGCCGATGGTGAAGGCGGAATAGAGCTGCCAGCTCTCGCGCGGGATGAATTCCGGCACCACCATGGAAATGCCCATCGCGGTCAGGATCATGACGCCGTAGGTCTTGCCGGAATCGTCGTTATAGGGCTGCTCGCCGTGTCTTATGCCGCCGAGCAGGGCGGCGAGGCCGAGAATGCCGTTGATGTCGATCATCACGGCGGCATAGATCGTGTCGCGCACCAGCGTCGGCGAGGTCTCGCCCTGCATCATGATGGCGAGGATGATGACCTCCACCAGCACGGCAGACAGCGTGAGGATCATCGTGCCATAGGGATCGCCGACCTTGGCCGCGAGAATCTCGGCATGGTGCGCAACGCGCGTCGAGACCCAGACGATCGCCGCGATCAGGCCGCCGGCGGCGAGCAGCGTGACGGTGCGGCCGGCCGCGAGCAGGTCGTGTTCGCCGAGATAGGCGGCGATCGCGACGACAAGCGCGATGACAAGGGCCATTTCCTGTTTCAGGCGCATCGGCGTCGGTCTTGCCCTTTCATCCGGATTGCGGCGCGCATCCACTGTCTTCACTTCGCGTCAGAATGCCGTCCGGGTCAACTCGTTCCGGTCCGCCCCGGTCAATTGCGAAAGACGATGCAGGCGCGGCCCGCCTTGCGCACGGTTGCGCAGACGGCCTCGGCCTCCGCGCGGGTCTGGCGGGCGATGCGGGCGGTGTAGCGGGCGCGGAAGCCGAAGCGCGGATTGCGCTCGCGCTGGATGAGCGGGCTTTCCTTGCCGAGCGGATCGGGCAGGCGCGCCAGCGTCGTCGCGAAGAGGCGGGCCGCCACGGCCTTGTCGAAATGCGCCGACAGTTGCGCGCCCCAGGGCGCCCATTCGCCCTCGTCGGCAAAGACGATCTCCTTCAGCCGGCGGCGTTCGGCAAGGGCGATGCAGGCCTGCCGGAAGGGGATATCGCCGTCGAGCCGGAAATCGGCGTCCGGCCCCGGCTTCTTCGTCCAGCTTTCGGCTGGATGTCCGGTGATGGCGGCGACATAGGCGCGGGTTTCGAATGGCAGGCGGCCTGCGGCGAGAAAGCGGTCCGTGCCGGCCTCGCCGGCATTGTAGGCCGCTGCCGCCAGGCCCAGATTGCCATAGCTGTCGCGCAGGCTTGCCAGATATTCGGCGGATTTGGACAGCGCGTCGAGGGCGTGGAAACTGTCGTCGAGGCCGCGCAGGCGGGCGGTCGATGGCATGAACTGCGCGATGCCTTGGGCGCCCTTGGGGCTGACCGCATCCGGCCGGAACAGGCTTTCGCGCCAGATCAGGCGGGCGAAGAAGCCGGGCGGCAGATCGTGCCGGATGGCGAAATGTTCGATGGCCCGGCAGATATCGTGGCTGAAGGTGGCGGCCCGGACGCAGAGGCGAGGGCCGTCGCCCTTCGTGGCGTAGAGGCAGGGGGGCGGTGCGCGGAATTCCGGCTGGGCGCGCGCCGGCACGACCGGAAGAGTTGACAGGGCAAGTGCGACGGCAAGGACCGGGCGCAAGGACGTTCGGGTCTGCATCGTCTCCTCCACGCGGGGCGCCACCGGAAGTATCATGTTTCCGGCGCTGGCGGGAGGCCGATGCATGGGCCGCAGGTCGTTGCGGCCCATGCCGGAAGTCGTGTCAGGCGACGTTTTCAAGCGTCGGATAGTCGGTATAACCCTGCGCGCCGCCGCCGTAGAACGTGGCGTTATCCGGCGTGTTGAGGACCGTATTCTCCTTCAGCCGCTTGACGAGATCCGGATTGGCGATGAAGGGCTTGCCGAAGGCGACGAGATCGGCCTTGCCGCTTTCAACGGCATCGAGCGCGAGATCCCGGTCATAGCCGTTGTTGACCATCCAGGCCGCCTTGCCGCCGGCGGCCGCATAGGCCGTGCGCAGCGCCACATAGTCGAACGGCTTGTCGCCCTGCTGGTGGTCGCGTGCGCCGCCGGTCGCGCCCTCGATCACATGGATGTAGGAAAGGCCGTAGTTGGCCAGCCCCTCGACGACATGGGTGAAGAGCGGCTGCGGATCGGGATCGGAGGCGTCATTGGCGGGCGTCACCGGCGAAATGCGGATGGCGGTGCGGCCGGCGCCGATCTCCTTCGTGACGGCATCCATGACCTCGAAGAGCAGCCGGGCGCGGTTTTCGATCGAGCCGCCATAGTCGTCGGTGCGCTGGTTGCTGCCGGAGCGCAGGAACTGGTCGATCAGGTAGCCGTTGGCGGCATGGATTTCGACACCGTCGAATCCGGCCTCGATCGCGTTGCGGGCTGCACGGCGATAGTCCTCGACGATACCAGGGATTTCAGAGGTTTCCAGGGCGCGCGGCTCGGAGGTTTCGGCAAAGGAGCCGGTGCCGTCCTCGTTGACGAGATAGGTCTTCGACTTGGCGCGGATGGCCGACGGAGCGACCGGCTTGCCGCCGCCCGGCTGCAGCGTCTCGTGCGAGATGCGACCGACATGCCACATCTGCACGACGATCCGGCCGCCCGCCTTGTGCACGCCGTCCGTGACCGCCTTCCAGCCGGCAAGGGCCTCCGGCGTGTAGAGGCCGGGCACATTGGCATAGCCCTGGCCCTGATGGGTGATGGCCGTCGCTTCGGTGATGAGCAGGCCGGCGGTGGCGCGCTGTTCGTAATAGGCGGCGTTCAGCGCGTTCGGCACGGCGCCCGGCGAACGGTTGCGGGTCAGCGGCGCCATGACGATGCGGTTGGACAGGGGGATGTCACCGATGGTGATCGGATCGAAAAGCGTAGCCATGAGATGTCCTTCAGTTTGCTGGGAGGAAGCCGCTTCCTAGAGGGAAGCGGAAAGGGTCTTGAGAAAGGTCGCGATCGCGTCCTCGTCGCGCTTGTAGAAGGTCCATTGGCCGACCTTCTCGGTGCGCAACAGCCCGGCCCGGTGGAGGATGGCGAGATGGGACGACACCGTCGATTGCGAAAGGCCGCAGCGGCCCTCGATCTGGTTGGCGCAGACGCCCATTTCGAGCGGATGGTGCTGGCCGCTGAAATGCGCTTCCGGCTCCTTCAGCCAGCCGAGAATTTCGACCCGCTTGGGATGGGCAAGGGCTTTCAGGATCTCGTCATTGTCCATGCTGGCACCCGAATTGGTAAATCGCGATCTATCGATATTTGGATCGTCGATTATCGATATTCAAGGAGCAGGCCGACGGAAGGGCAAAAAAAGAGGGCCACAAGCGAAGCTCGGGCCCTTGTCAGTTGTGAAGGTCTTTGAACCTCCAGAGGGGAACAGCCGATGCGCGGTACTGGGAGGAGAAAGACCGCAAATGCATCGACTGCTATTGATATGGGGGAGCGCGCATAATCTTTCAAGAGACGCATTTGCCAGGGAATGCAGCGGAACGGAAAAATTCGTTCATTCGTGCGGGCAAAAAAAGAGGGCCACAAGATGAACTTGGGCCCTTTATAGTTTTGAAGGTAAATAAAACCTCCAGAGGGGAACAGCTGCTGCGGTGGCACTGGGAGGAAAAAAGCCACCAAGATGCATCAGCTGCGAGCGATATGGTGGTTTTTTGGGCATACATCAATCATTTTATGTGCATGCCAGCCATGCGTTTCGCGCACGCCTTTCTGAAACACTGCCTGAACTGAGCGTCAGAAGCTCCAGTTGCGCGCCTTGGCGACGATGAAGTCCCTGAAAACCTTGAGCTTGGCGGCGTTTTTCATTTCGCTCGGATAGCAGAAATAGGTGTCGAAGGACGGCACGTCGGCATTGGTGACGAGCTGCAACAGGCCCGGATCGCGTCCGACGATGTAGTCCGGCAGCATGGCGATGCCGATGCCGAGCAGGCAGGCGCGCTTGATCGAGGTCAGGCTGTTGATCTGCAGCGCCGACTGGCGCGGATTGTCGGAATCGCGCCCGGCGATCTCCAGCCAGTTCACGTCGAGCAGGTAGTTCGGCGCCGGCTCGCCGAAGGTGATGATCTTGTGGTGGTCGAGATCCTCGATCGACTGCGGCTCGCCATAGCGGTTGATGTAGGAGGGCGCCGCATAGACGTGCATGTGCACGGTGAAGAGCTTGCGCTGGATCAGGTCGGACTGCTGCGGCTCGCGCAGCCGGATCGCGCAGTCGGCATGGCGCATGTTCACGTCGAGCTCCTCGTTGTCGAGGATGAGCTGGACCTGCATGTCGGGATAGAGCGCCAGGAATTCCTGCACCTTGTCGGTCAGCCAGCCCTGGCCGAGGCCGACCGTCGTGGTGATGCGCAGCTTGCCGCTCGGCTTTTCGGTGGTCTCGGTGAGCTGGACCTTGACGCTTTCGAGCTTCATCAGCACTTCATGCGCGGTGCGGTAGAGGATCTCGCCCTGTTCGGTGAGGATCAGGCCGCGCGCGTGGCGGTGGAAGAGCTTGATGCCGACGTCCTGTTCAAGGGCGCTGACCTGGCGGCTGATCGCCGATTGCGACAGATGCAGCTTGTCGGCCGCATGCGTGAACGAGCCCGCCTCGGCCGCGGCATGGAATATCCGCAGCTTGTCCCAATCGAGCGGCATGGTTTCCCCCATATGTCTGAAAGGCGGGGAACGCGTGGTTTCCCGCCCGGTCACTGATAACGCTGTTCCCACTTCCGAAGGTGCGGACCGTGGTCCGCCCTCCGTTCTTGGCGGCTTCTACTCGGCCGCAATTGCGACGGGCATGTGGCCCGCAAGGTACTTTTCCGCTTCCAGCGCCGCCATGCAGCCCATGCCGGCGGCCGTCACCGCCTGGCGATAGATGTCGTCCGTCACGTCGCCTGCGGCAAAAACGCCGGGCACGTCGGTCGCGGTGGAATCGGGGGCCGTCCAGAGATAGCCGTTCGGCTTCAGCCGGAGCTTGCCCTTGAAAAGTTCGACCGCCGGCGCGTGGCCGATCGCGACGAAGACGCCGTCGGTCATCTTGTCGGAGACCTCGCCGGTGCGGGTGTTGCGCAGCTTCACGCCGTTGACGGAGGCCGGCATCGGCGGCTTCGGCGCGGTGCCGAGATATTCGATGACCTCGTGGTCCCAGACGATCTTGACGTTTTCCTTGGCGAAGAGCCGTTCCTGCAGGATCTTTTCGGCGCGGAAGCTGTCGCGGCGGTGCACGACCGTCACGGTCTTTGCGAGATTGGAGAGGTAGAGCGCCTCCTCGACGGCCGAATTGCCGCCGCCGACGACGATGACGTCCTTGTTGCGATAGAAGAAGCCATCGCAGGTGGCGCAGGCCGAGACGCCGAAGCCCATGAACGTGTGCTCGGTCTCGATGCCGAGCCACTTCGCCTTGGCGCCGGTCGCGATGATCAGGGAATCGGCCGTCCATTCCGTGCCGCTGTCGGTCGAGATGCGGAAGGGGCGCTGCGACATGTCGACGTTCGTGACGAGGTCGTTGACGATCTCGGCGCCGACGTGCTCCGCCTGCTTCAGCATCTGCTCCATCATCCAGGGACCCTGGACGGGATCGGCATAGCCCGGATAGTTCTCGACATCGGTCGTGATCATGAGCTGGCCGCCCTGTTCCATGCCGGCGATCAGAACCGGTTCCAGCATGGCGCGTGCGGTATAGATGGCGGCGGTGTAGCCTGCGGGGCCGGAGCCGATGATGAGCACCTTGACGTGACGGGCAGACATGGCTGCAATCCTTATCGTTCGAGGCCATGATGCGTGCGGGCGCGCGCCTTGACCATTTTGTCGGGTTTGACGCTCATTTATGAATGGAGGCTTATCATATTCAAGTCCGGCCTCCCACTTGCCAACAGACTTGGGCACCTCGCGTGACATTTTTGTGCCTAAACCCGAAAGATTGTTGCGCAAACCATGGCCTTCTGATCACATCCGATCCGTCTTCATCAAGGTAGTGTTCGCCCGTGTTCCGTGCCGACCTCGACGCCATCGACATCCGGATCCTCAAGGAATTGCAGGCCGACGGCCGCATGACCAATGTGGAACTCGCGCGCAAGGCGGGAATTTCCGCACCGCCCTGCCTGCGGCGCGTCCGCAAGCTGGAGGAAGCAGGCATCATCGAGGGCTATCACGCGCTGTTGAACGCGCCCGCCCTCGGGCTCGATCTCGTCGCCTTCTGCATGGTGGGGCTGAAACACCAGTCGGAGGCGAACCTGAAGGCCTTCGCGGCGTCGACTGCCGGCTGGCCGCTCGTGCGGCAGGCCTGGATGGTCTCCGGCGACAGCGATTTCCTGCTGCATTGCGTCGCCGAAAACCTCACCCGATTCCAGGATTTCGTGATCGAGGTGCTGACGGCCAACGAGCAGGTCGATACGGTCCGAACCATGCTGACGATCCGCCAGGTCAAGAAGGCCGGGCTCGTCGAGCTTTGAGCCTCGCCGCAAGAGCGGCATAGTATCCCTCCGTCAACGATCCCAGGAACCCTTCTTGTCGAACCGCGTCGCAATGTTGCCCTATGGCATGAAGCCCGGACCGTCGCTCGCACGCCTGCCGCTCGATCGCCTCGTCTGGCCGCTCGGCGTACCGGCGGGGCTTGGCGGCCAGGTGGGTGATCTCGGGCCGGATGATCACCTGTTCTTCGTTCCGGGAACCTCGGCCCTCATCGGGCTGCGCCCGGGCTTGCGCTGCAAGGTGTCGCTGGTGCTGGCGGAACCGAGGGCCTATCACGGGCGCTACTACCGCCTCGCACGGCTGCTGCACCGGCGCTTCCATCGCGTCGTCACCTATGACGAGAGCCTGCTGCAGACCCTCCCCAATGCGCTGCGCGTCTATTTCGGCACGACCTGGGTGCCGGACTGGGCGGAACTCGACCTGACGAAGGACGAGGACGTGTCCCTGATCGCCTCGAGCAAGCGCAAGATGGAAGGGCACAAGCTGCGCCACGCCGTGGCCCGTGCCTGCGCGGCATCCGAGCCGGATGTCGCCGTCATGGGACGAGGCTATCGCGCCTTCGAGCGCAAGTCGGACGGGCTTGCGCGCTTTCGCTTTTCGGTCGTCATCGAGAACTGCCGCCAGCGCAACTATTTCACCGAAAAGCTCATCGATGCGATCGTCTGCGACACGATCCCGATCTACTGGGGATGCCCGAACATCGGCGATTTCTTCGACACGCGCGGAATTGTCGTCTGCGAAAGTGAGGCGGAGATTCTCGCAGCGATCCGTGCAGCAGGCGCCGGGCGCCATCAGGCGATGCTGCCCTGGTGCCGGGAGAACAGAATTGTCGCATCCCGCTTTTTCGACTATGAGAGGCGCATCGCAGAGCGGCTTCTGGCCGACGACCATGAGCCGACCTGACCATGACCGCAGTTTCAGACCGCCTGTCTTCGCTCTGGCGAAAGTTCACGGACCGGGAATATCGACAGTTTCGCCGGACGGTGAAGGCCTACAAGCGCACGCAGGCGCGCGGGGTCGTGACGGATTTCCCTGATCTCGGGCCGCAGTCGGTGGCCTTCGATTTCGGCGGCTATCAGGGCGAATGGGCGGCCGCGATGCACCGCAAATACGGCTGCACCGTGCATGTCTTCGAGGCGCACCCGGCCTTTGCCCGCGATCTCGACCGCCGGTTCGCCGACAATCCGTCGATCCACATCCATGCCTTCGCGCTTGCCTCCGGTGACGGTCCGCTTGCGCTTTCGGACGACGACGATGCGTCGTCGGCGCGCCTTGCGGAAGGCGAGGGGATCGCAGGTCGCCGCGTCTCCGTCGATCGCTTCTTCGCCCAGCATGCGATCGAGCGCATTGATGTCGCGAAGATGAACATCGAAGGCGGCGAATACGACCTTCTGCCCGCCCTGCTGTCGCGGCCCGATGCGCCGCCGCTCGGCACCCTGCTCGTGCAGTTCCACAAATACGAACGCGGCGACGCGGCCGCGCGCGATGCGATCCGCCAGACGCTGGAACGCACGCATGACTGCGACTGGTGCTACGAGTTCGTCTGGGAACAGTGGAGCCGGCGTCCGGCCTGAACGGTTCAACTGCCGTTGCGCAGGAAGACCGTGTTGATGTCGTCGCGAAAGATTTCGTCATAGCCGGCATCGAGGATCGACTGGCGCACCCGCGCCGCCGGCTCCGCCCGGGCCGGGATTTCCGACAGGTCCGGATGCACGTCGCAGAGTTCGGCGACGATGAGCTTCGGCTGCCAACGCGCGATGTCGAAGCCGCTCACGACCTTTTCCTCGAACCCGCCCACATCAATCACCAGCATGTCGAAGCCGGGGGTGACGGCGTGGCGGTCCAAGAGATCGTCGAGGCGAACGACCGACACCATGGCGCTATCAACCTTGCGCGCCATCTTGCGAACCGACCACTCGATCTGCAGGTAGCTGTCGACGGCATCCTGGCTGAGCGTGCTGAGCGCACCGATTTCGCGCAGCGGCAGCGTCGTGGTCTCGTCGCCGGCGGCGACGTTCTCGATTTCGACGCGGTTCAGGAGATGGCGCAGGCGACAGAGCCTGGCATAGATCGCCGATGGTTCGACATAAAGGCCGCGCCAGCCATTGTCGGCGAGCCAGGACGTGTTGGAGAAGCGCTCGCCGTCGAAGGCGCCGACTTCCACGAAATAGCCCTTGCGCCGGCCGGCCGTATGCGCATCGACGATGTCGCGGATCGTCGGGACCTGACAGCTGCGCGCGGGCTGGCTGGCGCCGAAGAGGCCGGCCAGCTTGCCGCCAACGGCAACGGCCAGCGAAAGCGCCGGCTTGACGAAACGATATTTCAGCGTCTGGTCTCTCGCGCTCATGCTTTTCTCATAGACCCTGTGGGCAAGCGTTGCCAATGGGCTGGAAGCAGATCGCGATCGACAAGTTTGGGGTCATTGAACCAGCGGTCCGGCGCAAAGACCGTTCCGCCGGTCTCGCCGGCCAGCCAGGCACCCCACCAGCTGAAGGTGGAATTGGCGATGATATGGTGCGTCGCGCGCGTCATGAGCCAGAGGTCGGCCAATCCGCTGCGCGGACCTTTTTCACCGGCGAAGACAAGGGGGCGGTCGGCGGAAAGGTTCGCCTTGGCCCAGCCGACTTCGTCGGTGAAGACGACGGCCGGGCCATTCGAGGGGATGGCGGCAAGCGCTGTCCGATAATAGTCGAGCGAGCAAGCGGCGTAGACGGCCTGTGCCTTGGCGTTGCTGACATAGTCGCCACGGCGGATGTGCAGCGCGGTGACGTTGCCGGCGGCCATCAGCGCGGCGATCTCCTGGCTTTCGGCATCGCGGGGCTGCGGCGGCATGAGTTCCGACCGGATCGTGTCCGAACAGGCCTCGAAATAGCGCGGCGACTGGAAATAGCCTTCTAGCCGCACCGGTGCGGCCAGCGCCTCGATCGCGGGATCATAGTGAAACTGGCGCTCGCGAAAGACGGTGTCCGACCGGCCGAAGAGGCGGCCGAACAATCCCTTTTTCCGCTGTCCGCCATCAGGCGTCGCGACGATCGCCATCCGGTCGAGTTCGAAGTCGCGGTGCCGGCTCTTGCGGTAGAAGGCGAGGTCGAGCTTCAGGGGGACGCCCAGGCGGATCGCCAGCGCTCGGCCGGCCGCATACTGGAACATCTGGTTGCCGAGACCGCCGGTGATGGCGACCGTGACGGCATCGGAGGCGCGCTGCTTGCCCGTCATCTGCTTCGCCCGGTCACGGTTTGCGGCCCGCGAAGGGCACGATCATCCAGCGGTTGCCGCGCAGCCCGGCGAGGCGTTTGCGGCGGCGGCGCTCCCTGTGTTTCATCCAGGCGCGCTTGAGATCGGCGATCGGTCCATGCCGGAAGAGACCGCGCCGGCTCTTGCCCCGGCCGATGGTCGAGCCGAAGCGGTCGCCAGCGCCGGGGTCGAGAATGTCGCGCTGGACCGCAACGGCGGGCACGAGCTGCGCGATCTCCAGACCTTCCGAGACCGGCGAGAGCGGATTGAAGATGACCTGATCGACGGGATCGGAGATCGGCAATGTCTGGCGCAGCAGTTTCTGCGCGCCGGCGCGCGAGACGGCATAGGCTGCCGTTCCGCCGTGCCAACTGTGGAGTTCGTGCAGCCCGTAGGGCGGCGTGATCTCCAGCTGTTTCTCGGTCAGCACGACGCCGCGCAGCGTCGTCTCCAGTTTCACCACGTCCACCTCCGGCGACAGCGACTGCAGCCGGGCCAGAATTTCGCCGGCCCGGGGGGCGAGCACGGCGTCGTCCTCGAAGATCGCGGCAAAGGGCGCATTGCTGTCCATGAAGGCCTGCCAGCATTTGCGATGCGTCAGGAAAAGCGCTGCCTCGCCCGGATTGACGGGCTGGAAGACCGGGCGCCGGCTAACGGACGCGGCCAGCTCCTCCCGTGAAAGCGCCTCGCCGTCGATCGCCGGCATGCGCTCGAAGACGATGCCGGATGACGCGGCCTGCTGCGTGAAGAAGGCCAAGCGGTCCGGCGACCGGTCGAGATTGATCAGGTAGCACTTCATGCCGTGCGGGCTCCGCCAAGAACAAGCGCGAGCATGGCCGGGTCGCTCATCTGCGCCAGCGCCGCGTCGAGCGATCTGCCGCCGAACATCTCGACCAGTGCGGCATTGCGGTCAAGCAGCAGGCAGCGCTTTTGCGAGACGAGGGCTGCCAGCTTGTCGGCGATCCCCGGCGCCTTGCGCGCGACGAGCTCGGGCAGGGTGAGCATCGGGCGGTCGTCCGCCGTCATCGCCGAGCGCCGCGCCGCAAAGCGGCTGTCCGGATAGCGCTCCAG
>CAMPIK010000029.1 GCA_946886325.1 uncultured Shinella sp. | reverse complement strand
GGTCGGCCTGGCTGTCGACGGCCGCGAAATCCGCTGTGCCGATGCCGCAACTGTTGATGAAAGTCTTCTCGACGAGCCGGTCCTGCGAGACTTCGAGCGCGCGCGGCGGCGGGTAGACCGGAACGCGCTCGGCAAGGTTGGCCGCGGCGGCGACGGGCACGTTTTCGAATTCGTAGGTGACGACGTCGCTGGCATCCGCCAGGTCGGCAAGGGCTGCCGCGTCGTCATAGGCCGCCACGATCTGCCGGTTGGCAACCTGGCCCGCCGGGCAGTCCGGCTGCGGCTCCAGCACGATCACCCGAAAATTCAGCCGTGCTGCGGCCATTGCAAGCATGCGCCCAAGCTGGCCGCCGCCGATGATTCCAATCGTCGAAAGGCTCATAGGGGGCCGTCCACCGGATATTCGGCGACCGCCGCGCTCTGGTTGTCGCGCCACTCGTCGAGACGGAGCGCCAGTTCGGGATCGCCGAGCGCAAGCACCGCTGCGGCAAGCAGCGCGGCGTTGACGGCGCCCGCGCGGCCGATCGCCAGCGTGCCGACGGGGATGCCGGCCGGCATCTGCACGATCGACAGCAGGCTGTCCTGCCCCGACAGCGCCTTCGACTGCACGGGCACGCCGAAGACAGGAAGCGGCGTCAGGGCGGCCGCCATTCCCGGCAGGTGCGCCGCACCGCCGGCGCCGGCAATGATGATGCGGAAGCCTTCGCCGCGCGCACCCTTGCAGAATTCGACCAGGCGGTCGGGCGTGCGGTGTGCCGAAATGATGCGCGCCTCGTAGTCGATGCCCAGCGCGTCGAGCGTATCGGCCGTGTTCTTCATGGTCTCCCAGTCGGACTGGCTACCCATGATGATGGCGACGGACGGGGTCTCAGTTGTGTTCAATGTGCAAAGTCCGGTTCAGGCGATGATATCAGGGATGATCTGGTCCTCGATCTTGGAAATCTTGTCCTTGATGACCAGTTTCTTCTTTTTCATGCGCTGGATGCGCAAAGCTTCGCAACCGACCTGGATCATGGCGTTGATGGCGGTATCGAAGTCTTCGTGCTCCTGGCGCAGACGCGCCACCGCCAGCCTCAATTCAGCCTGTTCCTGATCTGCCATTCCCAATGTTCCCCGTCGTCGCCGGTGGCGGTTGCTCCGCCTTGCCGCCAGTTCGAACGCTGCTCCTACCACGAAAGCCGTGGTAACGGGAAGTTATCCTTGGCCACGATTTCGCCTTCGACAAATGAAAAATGGCATGGCACACTTCGCCTGTTACAACCTGGGTCATCCGGCGTGCAAGCGACCGGGTGCAAACAAAAGGAAGGAACTGTCACATGACCGTTGAGGCCCATCTTGCTACGCTTGAGAAGAAGCATTTCGCCCTCGAGGAGGAACTTCACTCTGCGATGATTCATCCTTCTTCGCAGGATGAAGCCATCGCTGACATCAAGCGGCGGAAGTTGCGCATCAAGGACGAGATCGAAAGGCTTCGTTCCTCAACGCATTGAAAGGTAACGGTAAATTCCAAACAAGACGGGAACTGCGAGGATTTGTTGAGTTTCAGTGGGCGGTCCGGGTACGGCATCGTTTGAGCCGAAAAGGCACGAGCGGACATCAAGGACCTGACCTGCCTGTAATACCGACGTAGTTCGACGGCCTGGCTGCCCGGGGTGGGTCAGCCGGGCCGTTTCGTTTTGGGACAGGCCCGCCCTTCGTTTTGGTATAATCCGCTCAATCCCAGAACTGGTCGAGCCACAGATTGAGCCGCGTGAAGCCCTTGTTGTTGATGGCGTAGATGCGCCTGGTGCCCTTGGCGGTCACGTTGACCAGATTGCAGTCGAGCAATGCCTTCAAATGCTGCGAGACGGCGGGGCGGCTGATCGGCAGGCCCTCGGAAAGCTCGTTGACCGTGCGCGGCGCGCGGCGCAATTCCTCCAGCAGAAACCGGCGGTTGGGATCGGCAATCGCAGCGAAGGGGTCCGGGCTTACCATGAAAAAAAGGTAGGCGATCCCGGCAACAGGGGCAAGCGATTTGTGCGTTGCACCATCAATTGTTCCTGCCCGCGCCAGCATCTGGAATTCAGGGCTTTCGGCTACAAAAGCGCGGTCAATCCGTCGTAGGAGAGCTTCAGGCCTGCTGCGAGAGCCATGAGATACATGAACGGATAGAAGACCTGCGGCTTCATCCGTTTCACGAGAAAGCCGCCGAAGGCCGTCGCGGCGATGGCGAGCGGCACGAGCGTCGCGGAAATCGACAGGTTCGTCGTGTCGAGTTGGCCGAGCGCGAAATAGGGCACGAGCTTCACGGCGTTAAGGATCGCGAAATAGCGCACGGCAGCGCCCGTGTAGTCGCGCGGCGGCAGTTTCAGCGGCAGGGCGTAGACCTGAAAGGGCGCGCCGCCGGAATGGGCGACGAAACTGCCATAGCCGGCAAGCGTGCCGAAGAAGGCGGCCGGGCCGATCCGGTGCGTCTTCGCCGGAATCGCGATGCCGCGGCGCGCGCGCCATTCGTTGTAGAAATAGCGGAGCGCGAAGCTGATCGCGATCAGACCGATGATCAGCCTGAGGGCGTCGCGCGGCACATAGGCCGCCGTCGCCCAGCCGATCGCAATGCCGAGCAATCCGCCCGGCAGCAGGTATTTCAGGACGCTCGGCGTATTGTGCTTGCGCCAGATCCAGAGCGACACGATATCGCTGACGATGAGGATCGGCAGCAGGATGGCCGCAGCCTGCACCGGCGAGACCGCGAGCGCGAGAATAGGCACGCCCATCAGCGCCAGCGCCTCGCCCATGCCGCCCTTGGTCAGGCCGACGAGCAGGACGGCGGGAATTGCGGCATAGTAGATACTGGGGTCGATGGACATGGAGGGCGATTGATCCTTTGCGGCATTCGGTCTATCGGCTTTGTGCATGCAATGCGAGCGTGGTTGACCCTCCGCGAGCGGAAAACCACAGGTACTGGAACGGATATGACCGACACTGACAACCGCTGCCGCCTCGTGCTGATCGTGCCGGAGGGCGAAGACCTCGCGGCACGCAAGGACATGCTGGAAGGCGCGCTCAAGGGCGGCGACGTCGCCTCCGTCATCCTGCCGCAATACGGGCTCTCCGACGGCGATTTCCAGAGCCACGCCGAAGCGCTGGTGCCGGTCATCCAGGCGGCGGGCGCGGCAGCCCTTCTGGCCGGCGACACCCGCGTCGCGGGACGCGCCAGGGCGGACGGCCTGCACATCGCGGGCGGCACGGAAGCGCTGGCGGAGGCCGTCGAAAAATTCACGCCGAAGCTGATCGTCGGCGGCGGCAATGCGACCGACCGGCACAGGGCGCTCGAAATCGGCGAGATCGCGCCTGATTATATCTTCTTCGGCAAGATCGGCGGCGACATCAAGCCGGAGGCGCATCCGAAGAACCTGGCACTCGGCGAATGGTGGGCCTCGATGGTCGAAGTTCCGTGCCTGGTCATGGGCGGCACCGATCCGCAATCGGCGCTGGCCGTGGCGGAGACCGGAGCGGAGTTCGTCGTGCTTTGTGACGCGGTGTTTTCCGAGCCGTCCCAGGCGCCCCATGTCGTGGCTGCCGTCAACGCGCTGCTTGACGAAAAAGCGCCACGGTTTAAGGGTTAAACGCCGCCTATGATCAGGCCCCCAACGACCTCCACACTTGCGCTTATCCTGCTGATGGCGACGAGCCTTTCGCTCGGCAGCACCGTAGCGTCCCGCGCGCAGGACCTGCCGGGGGTCACGACCGGCGGCGAAGATGCTGCCGCGGCGACGTCCGATGACGGCGATATCGAGGACGGCAAGTCCGGCCGGCTGACCGATCCGGTCGCGGTTGGAACCTAGACGCTCGAAGCGCCCGGCCAGGCGGCGGAAGGCATGCTGCCGAGCACGCTCGACGCGGAAAAGGCCGAAGGCGGCAACAAGACCGAAGACGGCGAGACTACAGGTCCGTCGGAGGGCATCAACGTGCTCGACCGGATGGGCGTCGAACTGCCGGATCTGCCGGCGGAAAAACCGTTCGAGGGCAAGGTGGACGAGGCCTATGGCGCCTATCAGCGCGGCTTCTACCTGACCGCCATGGAACTCGCCTTGCCGCGCGCGCAGCTTGGCGACGCCGCCGCGCAGACGCTTGTTGCCGAAATCTTCGAGCAAGGTCTTGGCGTCAAGCGGAACCGCAAGGACGCCGCCTTCTGGTACGGGCAGGCGGCCGAGGGCGGAAACCCGTCGGCGATGTTCAAATACGCCCTCCTGCTGATGGAAGGTTCGGTCGTGCCGCGCGACCGGGCGAAGGCCGACGAGATGATGAAGAAGGCGGCCGATGCCGGCAACCCGTCCGCCCAGTTCAACTATGCGCAGGTGCTCGTCGCCAATTCGCCGGGCGAAAAGGGCCTGCGCGAGGCGATGCCCTATTACGAGAAATCCGCCGAACAGGGCATCGCGGATTCGCAATATGCCCTGTCGCAGATCTACCTGAACCTCAAGGACCTGCCGGAAGAAAAGCGCAAGCGGGCCCGCGAGTGGCTGCATCGCGCCGCGCGCGCCGGCTATGACACGGCCCAGTTCGACCTCGCGATCTGGCTCGTCAACGGCACGGCCGGCAAGCGGGACTACGAGGCGGGGTTCAACTGGATGAAGCAGGCCGCCGAGGGCGGCAATGTGGCGGCGCAGAACCGTCTCGCCCATCTCTATGTCAATGCGATCGGCACCCGGCCAAACCCGGTCGAGGCGGCCAAATGGTTCGTGCTGTCACGCCGGGCCGGCTTCAAGGATCCGGCGCTCGAGGACTTCTATCTCGGCCTGACCGACGAGGAACAGAAGGCCGGCCTCGACGCGGCCAACAAGTTCCGTTCGTCCTGACGCCGGCCCACGGCTGCGGGTTGTGGCGTCTCGTCTGCCGCAAATCGCAGGCTTCGACGGGCCGAGCCTTGAAACTTCGGGGGATTTGTGGTCTTGAGGCCGCGGTTCCGGTCCGCGCCCGTCAGGCGTCGCGAAGCCGGGCATTGTCTCAACGGAACACGTTCATGAAGATCAGCGCCAGCGAAATCCGGCCGGGAAGCGTCATCGAGCACAATGGCGGGCTCTGGGCGGCGGTCAAGTGCAATACCGTCAAGCCGGGCAAGGGCGGCGCCTTCAACCAGGTCGAACTGAAGAACCTGATCGACGGCACCAAGCTCAACGAGCGCTTCCGCACCGTCGATACGGTCGAGAAGGTCGATCTCGAGAAGAAGGACTTCCAGTTCCTCTTCGAGCAGGGCGAGAGCCTCGTCTTCATGGATGTCGACAGCTACGAGCAGCTCGAGCTGCAGAAGGAATTCGTCGGCGACCGCGCCGCCTTCCTGCAGGATGGCATGATGGTCACGGTCCAGCTCTACGGCGAAAAGCCGATCGGCGTGGCGCTTCCCGATCAGGTCGTGCTGGCGATCACGGAAGCCGATCCGGTCGTCAAGGGCCAGACGGCGGCCTCGTCCTACAAACCGGCGATCCTGGAAAACGGCGTGCGCGTGCTGGTGCCGCCCTTCATCGAGGCCGGCGAGCGCATTCTCGTCGACACCAACGAAATCACCTATCTTCGCCGCGCCGACTGACGGCTGCGGCACGCGGCCGCCCATCGGGGCGCCGCCGCGACAGTCCAAAGGAAAAACAAGAACATGGCCCGCTCCGCTCTTCTCAACGTCATGGTCCAGGCCGCCTTCAAGGCCGGCAAGTCGCTCGCGCGCGATTTCGGCGAGGTGCAGAACCTCCAGGTGTCGCTCAAGGGACCCGGCGACTATGTCTCGCAGGCCGACCGCAAGGCCGAGAAGCTGCTGCGCGAGGAGCTTCTGAAGGCGCGCCCGACCTATGGTTTCCTCGGCGAGGAGAGCGAGGAGATCAAGGGCACGGATGGCGCGCACCGCTGGATCGTCGACCCGCTCGACGGCACGACGAACTTCCTGCACGGCATCCCGACCTTCGCGATCTCGATCGCGCTGGAGCGCAACGGCGAGATCGTCGCGGCCGTTGTCCTGAACCCGGCGACCGACGAACTCTTCACGGCGGAGCGGGGCGGCGGCGCCTTCGTCAACGATCGCCGGCTGCGCGTCGCCATGCGCAAGAACCTCTCCGACGCCGTCATCGGTTGCGGCCTGCCGCATCTCGGCCGCGGCAATCACGGCAAGTTCCTCGTCGAACTGCGCCATGTCATGGGCGAGGTCGCCGGCGTACGCCGTCTCGGCTCCGCCTCGCTCGACCTCGCCTATGTCGCGGCCGGCCGTTTCGACGGTTTCTGGGAGCGCGATCTTTCCGCCTGGGACATCGCCGCGGGCATCCTCTTGGTGCGCGAAGCCGGCGGTTTCGTCTCCGACATGGACGGCGGCAGCGCGATGCTCGACATGGGCTCGGTCGGGGCCGGCAAGGAGGAGCTCCAGAAGGCACTGATGGAGGTCGTCCACCGTCCGGTTCCGACGCGCTGAGCGCCGAAATCGCGCGAATTGCGACCTCTTTGTGGCGGGCCAGGCCTGTCTGCGCATCGTTTCTGGGCGCTGAGGCCCTGATCGCGCCCGCCTTTCGGGCCTTCTAAAGCGTGCCCGACGATTTTCCACATCTTGTCGTTTCGCGCTCCGCTTGCAGGGCGCAGGCGGTTTTTGACGCGCGTCCAATTCAACGGACGCGTCTCGTTTCCGGCCCGGTGACACACGTCAAAGCTATTGTCGTGAAACAATCATAGCCACGCAGGCGTCATGGCATTTCGATTGTTACGTTGACGTCAGCGTCATGGTTTTTCTCTTTAATCAGCCTTGGGCAGGGGCAGAGATAGCGCGGATTTCGTCGCCGTGCGATCGCCAGCGCCGCACGCAACCTTCGCGCGAAAAATGTCTCATCACTTTTGATCGCCGCCGACCGGCAGGCTATTTTTAGGCCTTGTCAATGTCGGATTTCTGGCTCTTCCTTGTCCGCATAAACCTAATAAAGGGGAAGGAAGGCTGACTATGATCTTTCACGCTCGTTCGATTCGTGCCGCACTGGTTGCAGGTGCGCTGCTCGGCAGCATCAGCCCGGCGCTGGCCGAGGCCGTGCTTCATCGCGGCAATGCCGGCGAACCGCAGACGCTCGACCAGGCGCACACGTCCATCAATATCGAGGAGTTCATCCTCAAGGACCTCTACGAGGGCCTGACGATCTATGACGCCGCCGGCAAGATCGTGCCGGGTGCCGCGGAAAGCTGGACCGTTTCGGACGACGGCACCGTCTACACATTCAAGCTCCGCGCCGATGCGAAATGGTCAGACGGCTCGCCGGTGACGGCAGAGGATTTCGCCTTCTCCTACAAGCGCGTCGAGGATCCGAAGACCGCGGCCGGCTACGCCAACATTCTCTATCCGATCAAGAACGCCCAGAAGGTCAACAAGGGTGAGGTGCCGGTCGAGGAACTGGGCGTGAAGGCCGTCGACGAAAAGACGCTCGAGGTCACGCTCGAACGCCCGACGCCTTTCTTCCTCGAACTCCTGGCGCACCAGACGGCGCTGCCGGTTTCCAAGGCGAGCGTCGAGAAGAACGGCGCGGATTTCGTCAAGCCCGGCACGATGGTTTCCAACGGCGCCTTCAAACTCGTCAGCCACGTTCCGAACGACAATCTCGTCGTCGAGAAGAACGAGAACTACTGGGACGCCGCCAACGTCAAGCTCGACAAGGTCATCTTCTACCCGATCGACGACCAGGCCGCCTCGGTCCGCCGCTTCGAGGCCAAGGAAATGGACCTCGTCTACAATTTCTCCGCCGACCAGATCGACCGGCTGACGGAAAGCTACGGCAAGCAGGTGCACGTCTCGCCGACGCTTGCCACCTATTACTACGCTTTCGACACGCGGCAGGAACCCTATAGCGATGTCCGCGTGCGCCAGGCGCTCTCGATGGCGGTCGACCGCGACTTCATCGCCGACGAGATCTACAGCGGCTCGCAGATCCCGGCCTATTCCATGGTGCCGCCGGGCATCGAAAGCTACGGCGAGCCGTCGAAGGCCGAGTTCGGCACCCTGTCGCAGCTCGACCGCGAGGACAAGGCGATCGCCCTGATGAAGGAAGCGGGCTATGGCGAGGGCGGCAAGCCGCTGAAGATCGAGATCCGCTACAACACCAACCCGAACCACGAGCGCGTGGCGACGGCGGTGGCCGACATGTGGAAGAACACGTTCGGCGCCGAGGTCTCGCTCGTCAATCTCGACGTCTCCTCGCACTACGCCTATCTCCAGGAAGGCGGCGCCTTCAACGTGGCGCGTGCCGGCTGGGTCGCCGACTATGCGGATGCCGAGAATTTCCTCGCGCTCAGCGTCAGCACGAACAAGACCTTCAACTACGGGCACTATCAGAACGCCGATTTCGACGCGCTGATGAAGAAGTCCTACGAGGAGCAGGATCCGGCCGCCCGCGCCAAGATCCTCCAGGATGCCGAAGCGCTCTTGATGAAGGAGCAGCCGATCGCGCCCTTCCTCACCCAGGCCGATCTCTGGCTCGTCTCCGATCGTGTCGAGGGCTGGCAGGATAATTCGCCCAACCAGCATCTCAGCCGTTTCCTGAGCGTCTCGGAATAACCGACCCGGCCGGCGCGCGTTACAAAGGCGCGCGCCGTCCGCAGGAGTACGGGCCATGATCTCCTTCGTTCTTCGCCGTCTGGCGAGCGCGGTGCCGACGCTGTTCATCGTCGTCACCATCTCCTTCTTCCTGATGCGCATCGCACCCGGCGGGCCGTTCAATCTCGAACGCCCGCTGCCGCCGGCGACGATGGAAAACCTGCTGCGCACCTACCAGCTCGACCAGCCGGTCTGGCGCCAGTACCTGACCTACATGACCAATGCGGTCACCGGCGATTTCGGGCCGAGCTATATCTACAAGGACAACACCGTCGCCGAACTCATCGGCAAGGGTCTGCCCTATTCGGTCGAACTCGGCTTCTATGCGCTGCTCCTGGCGCTCATCGGCGGTGTTGCGACCGGCACGGTCGCGGCATTGCGCCAGAACAGCGCCTTCGACTTTGCGGTCATGTCGGTCGCCACGATCGGCGTCACGGTGCCGAACTTCGTTGTCGGACCGGTCCTCACTCTCGTCTTCGCGATCGGTCTTGCCTGGCTGCCGGCGGGCGGCTGGGGCGACGGGTCGCTGCGCTTCCTGATCCTGCCGACCATCGCGCTCGCGCTGCCGCAGCTTGCCGTCTTCGCCCGCCTGACCCGCGGCTCGATGATCGAGGCGCTCAGCACCGACCATATCCGCACCGCGCGGGCCTATGGCCTGCCGGCGCGGGTCGTCGTCGTCACCCATGCCATGCGCGGCGCCATGCTGCCGGTCGTCTCCTATCTCGCGCCCTGCGCGGCGGCACTGCTGACGGGCTCGGCGGTGGTCGAGACGATCTTCACCATCCCCGGCGTCGGCCGCTATTTCGTGCTCGGCGCCATCAACCGCGACTACACGCTGGTAAT
Source organism: uncultured Shinella sp. (assembly GCA_946886325.1). The sequence continues at coordinate 1,813 of CAMPIK010000029.1, read as the reverse complement.
GGGAACCGTCATCCTCGTCGCGATCTTCGTCATCGTGTTCAATCTCATGGTCGATATTCTCTACGGCCTGCTCGATCCGAGGGTGCGCCATGACTGATCTTGCCCCTGCAACGGCGGGCGATCTGCCGCAAACGGCGAGCCGCAGCCTCTACCAGCTTGCGGCGCTGCGCTTTCGCCGCAATCGCGCGGCCATGGCCGGCTGCGTCGTGCTGGTCGCCATCGCGCTCTTTTCCTTCCTCGGCCCCTTCTTCGCCAGCCACAGCTACGACCAGGTGTTTTCCTCCTATGTCACCATCCCGCCGAGCCTGGAGCCGCGGCCGGATGCGGCGAACCTTCAGGGCGTGGCGGAAGGCGTCGCGCGCCGCGCCCGCGTCGAACTTTCAGCCTTCGAGGTCGACGGAAATACGTTCATCGCGACGGTTTCCGACGACGAGCCGGTCGACCCGCGCACCACGCGCTATTTCGACCGGGCAAACGAGTTCGACGCGGCCGAAGTCGTCGCCACGCGCGACGACGGCCGCACACTCGACATTTCCGGCAGCGTCTCACGGGAGTATTTTCCCTTCGGCACGGACCTCAACGGCCGCGATCTTCTTGTGCGGGTCATGCTGGGTGGGCAGATTTCGATCGCCGTCGGGCTGCTTGCCAGCCTCGTCTCGCTCGGCATCGGCGTCACCTATGGCGCGATCTCCGGCTATCTCGGCGGGCGGGTCGACAATGTGATGATGCGGCTGGTCGAGATCCTCTATTCCTTGCCCTTCGTCTTCCTCGTCGTGGTGCTCGTCGTCTTCTTCGGGCGCAGTTTCGTGCTGATCTTCCTCGTCATCGGCGCGGTCGAGTGGCTGGACATGGCGCGCATCGTGCGCGGCCAGACGCTGGCCTTGAAACGGCGCGAGTTCATCGGCGCCGCGCAGGCGCTCGGCCTGACGGACTGGCAGATCATCCGCCGCCACATCATTCCGAACACGATCGGCCCGGTCATCGTCTTCGTCACGGTCGTCGTGCCGAAGGTCATCCTGCTCGAAAGCTTCCTCTCCTTTCTCGGCCTCGGCGTGCAGGCGCCGCTGACGAGCTGGGGTGCCCTGATCGCGGAGGGGGCGAACAACATCCAGTCGGCGCCCTGGCTGCTGGTCTTCCCCGCCATCTTCTTCGTGCTCACGCTGTTCTCGCTGAATTTCGTCGGCGACGGATTGCGCGATGCGCTCGACCCGAAGGATCGCTGAGATGACGGCGGAAACCATTCTTGATGTCAGGAACCTGACGGTCGATTTCGAAACGCCTGATGGTCTGGTCAACGCGGTCAAGGGCATCGATCTCTCGCTTCGCGCTCGCGAGACGCTGGCCGTCGTCGGCGAATCGGGCTCCGGCAAGAGCCAGACGATGATGGGCATCATGGGGCTTCTAGCGCGCAACGGCCGGGTCCGCGGCTCCGCCCGCTATCGCGGCGAGGAACTGGTCGGCCTGCCGGCTTCGAAACTCAACCGGGTGCGCGGCGCGAAGATCAGCATGATCTTCCAGGAGCCGATGACCTCGCTCGACCCGCTCTATCCCATCGGCCGCCAGATCGCCGAGGTGATCGTGCACCATCGGGGCGGCAGCTACCGGGCGGCGCGCAAGCGCGTGCTGGAGCTTCTCGACCTCGTCGGCATCCCTGATGCCGCCCGGCGCATCGACAGCTATCCGCACGAAATGTCCGGCGGCCAGCGCCAGCGGGTGATGATCGCCATGGCGCTTGCCAACGAGCCCGACATCCTGATCGCCGACGAGCCGACGACGGCGCTCGACGTCACGATCCAGGCGCAGATCCTCGACC
>CAMPIK010000028.1 GCA_946886325.1 uncultured Shinella sp. | reverse complement strand
GCGTCTCGTCGGCGATCTCGCGCAGCGCCACGACCGGGTTCTTGTCGTTGTCGCGATCGATGGTGATGGCGGCGCCCTGCGAAATGAGGCGGGCGCGGTGGCTTGCGAGCAGAACCAGCTCGAAGCGGTTGTCTACCTTATCAATGCAGTCTTCAACGGTGACACGGGCCATTGCCTGTCCTTTATCGGTCGAGAATTTCAGGAGTTTGCATGCCCGATACAATCAATGGCGCGCAAATTCAAGTTTTTCCTCACCGGACCGCCTTTTGCCGCCGCGCTTCGTGGCCCGCCGGCCGCCGATAAGCCGCAGCGGCAGCCGTTTTTGTCGGTGCGCTGCCGCTTGCCATCGCCCCGCGGGCCGCAGACTTGACCGCAGCCGCGCCCTATACAATCATGGCGAGAAAATCGCAGCAAATGCGGGCTCCGGCCAATAAGTACGATTTAACCGCTAAGCACCGAAAACTGCGCTTCATTTTGGCAAAATGCCAACGCAAACGGGCGGAATTGCTGCAAAATAATGCTGTTCAACTTAGATTTGCTTGGAATATCGAGGGTGCTGCCCTACATGGTCAATATATGAAGACTTATTAATGTAACCGCTTATTGCAGGCCGCGCACCGCAACGGCGGATTTTGAGAACCAAAAGGATAACGGAATGTTCGATCCCCGCGAAAAGATCGCTCTCTTCATCGACGGCGCCAATCTCTATGCCGCTTCGCGCACACTTGGCTTCGACATCGATTATCGCAAGCTTCTGAAGGCATTCCAGAAGCGCGGCTACTTGCTGCGGGCGTACTATTACACGGCGCTGATCGAGGACCAGGAATATTCCTCGATCCGTCCGCTGATCGATTGGCTGGACTACAACGGTTACAAGGTCGTAACCAAGCCGGCCAAGGAATTCACCGACTCGCTCGGGCGCCGCAAGATCAAGGGCAACATGGATATCGAGCTTGCGATCGATGCCATGGAACAGTCGGAAACGGTGGATCACCTCGTGATCTTCTCGGGCGACGGCGACTTCACGACGCTTGTCGAGGCGCTGCAGCGGCGTGGACGGAAAGTGTCCGTTGTCTCGACGATGGCGACCCAGCCGCCGATGATCGCCGACGACTTGCGCCGCCAGGCGGACTATTTCATCGATCTCGCATCGCTGAAGGCCGAGATCGGCCGCGATCCCTCCGAACGGGCCCAGCGCACGGTCGAGCCTGTTCAGGAAGACGCGGACTGACCGGAAACAGCGGGAAAACGGCAGGCGGTTAAAGTTCTATTCAATAGCCGCCGACCGCCCTCAAGGTTTCGCAACTTCCCTCTGCTAAATCAGCATCCGGACACCTGAACGGGACGGGACATGCTGAACGCAATCACCACCACATCCGCGGCCTCGGCCTACCAGACGGCCGCGGTCAGCCGCAGCGATACGGCCGCCGCGGAACCTGCCGTCTCCGCATTGGCGACGCTCGCCGCGCCGCGTCCCGCCCTGGTGGGACCCGTGTCGGGCTCGACCGAGCCTGAAGGGGATTTCGGCGTCGTCTATGGCCCGAACGGCCTGCCGGAAGGCTCGGCCGCGCCGGCCTATACGGTGCCCGCCGCCGCCGAAACGCCGGAACAGCGCAGCGCCAACACCCGCGACCCATCGGCCCGCCTTGCCATGGAGAGCACCCAGTTGAACGCGCTTCTGTCGTCGCTGATGTCTTCGCCCGCCGCGACGGACCGTCAGGCATCCTTGCCGGAAGCAGACAGCGGCCAACTTGCACGCATCGCCAAGGACAGCGTGATCGCACAGTTCTACGGTCAGTTCTGATAAAAGGTCAGCCGCGGTCGCGCAGGATGCGGCTCTTCTGGCGGTTCCAGTCGCGCTCTTTTTCGGTCTCGCGCTTGTCGTGCAGCTTCTTGCCCTTGGCGAGCGCAAGCTCGAGCTTCGCCCGGCCGCGATCGTTGAAATAGATCTTCAGCGGCACGAGGGTCATGCCCTCGCGATTGATCGCCACCTGCAGCCTGTGCATCTCGCGCCGCGACAGCAGAAGCTTGCGCCGCCGGCGCGTCTCGTGATTGAAGCGGTTCGCCTGCAGATATTCCGGCAGATATGAATTGATCAGCCAGATTTCGCCGCCCTCGTCGCTGGCATAGGATTCGGCGATATTGGCCTTGCCCTCGCGCAGCGACTTGACCTCGGTGCCGGTCAGCACGAGACCCGCCTCATAGGTGTCGATGATCTCGTAGTTGTAGCGGGCCTTGCGGTTCTCCGCGACAATCTTCTTGACCGTGCTGGGCTTGGCCTTGAGTGCCATCATGCGTCTCAGTTCAACAGGCCGGCATGGCGAAGCGCTGCGTCGATCGCGGCCTCCGTGCCGGGCTCGAGGGTCGGCAGCAGCGGCGAGCGCACGGCGCGGCTCATGCGGCCGAGGCGGTTCAGCGCATATTTGGCGCCACAGAGTCCCGGCTCGATGAAGATCGCCTTGTGCAGCGGCATCAGCTTGTCCTGATAGTCGAGCGCGCGCGCATAATCGCCGGCAAGCGTCGCCGCCTGGAATTCCGCACAGAGGCGCGGGGCGACGTTGGCCGTCACCGAAATGCAGCCGACGCCGCCATGGGCGTTGAAGCCGAGTGCCGTCGCGTCCTCGCCGGAAAGCTGGATGAAGTCCCTGCCGCAGGTGATGCGCTGCTCGGAGACGCGCTCGATCTTGCCGGTCGCATCCTTCACGCCGCGGATCGTCGGATAGGCCTTTGCCAGCGCGCCCATCGTCTCCGGGCTCATGTCGATGACCGAGCGGCCGGGGATATTGTAGATGATGATCGGCAGCGAGACGGCCTCGGCAATCGCTGCATAATGGGCGAAAAGCCCCTTCTGGGTCGGCTTGTTGTAATAGGGCGTGACGACGAGGATCGCATCCGCACCGGCCTTTTCGGCGTGCTGGGCAAGCTCGATCGCCTCCTTCGTGTTGTTGGAGCCGGCACCCGCAATCACCGGCACGCGGCGTGCCGAGACCTCGACGCAGAGTTCCACCACGCGCTTGTGCTCGCTGTGCGACAGCGTCGGCGATTCACCGGTGGTGCCGACCGGCACGAGCCCGTCGCTGCCTTCCGCGATCTGCCACTCCACATGTTCGGCGAAGGCAGCCTCGTCGACTGCGCCCGTTTCCGTGAAAGGGGTGACAAGTGCGGGAATGGACCCCTTGAACATCGAGAACTCCTGAGACCAGAGCCGCCTGCGGGGCACCCATGCTTTGGCCGTATTCCTGGTTAAAAACTGCCGCACCATAATCATGTGGCGGTCAGGCGGCAAGCGCTGCCAAGGGCGATTTTGACAGCCGGATGACGGTCTTCGCACCGAGGCCGGCCAGATGTTCGCCTTGCGAGCGAAGAATTGCAGGCGCTCGACCGTCCTTTCCGCATGCGCCTGAATTAACGAGGTTTTCACCAATTCCGATAATCATTCGTCAAGACTGCGGGCTGCCGATGAGACCGAAAGACAGGATAGCCGGCCGTGGAGGGCTTCATCCGACGCGTCGCCCGAGGCTTGAGATGATCACCAGAAACACATTCTCGCTCCTGACGTTGCTGGCCGCCGGCTCGATCGCCGCCGCCATCGCCGCAACGCCTGTCGAGGCCGAGAAAGTGCCGCTGCCGCGCGCAAAGCCGCTGGGCTTCGCCGCCGAGATGCCGTCGCGGGATATCACCGGCACGATCCTCAAGCCGGACAATGTCGCACCCTCCGTCGAAGCGCTGAAGACCGGGCTCGACGCGCTCTCGGACCGGGACCCTGCCGGCGCGCTGAAGGTCAGCGACGGGCTTGCCCCCGGCAGCCTTGACCGGCAGATCCTCACCTGGGCGATCGCCGTTTCCGGTCAGAGCGGCATCCCGTCGGTCGAGATCGCCGCGGCACAGAAACAATGGACGGGCTGGCCGGGCCGTGCGGCGCTCAGAGCCCATTCCGAGCGCGCGCTGGCGCGCGAAGACGCGCCGGATGCCGATATCATCGCAGCCTTCGGGACGACCCGGCCGGAAACGCCGGAGGGCGCAATCGCGCTTGCCAAGGCGCTGGTCGCGACCGGAAAGACGACCGAGGCGCAGGCGATCATCCGGTCCTACTGGCACCGCGAGGCGATGTCGCCCGCGATGGAAACGCGCATGCTGTCCGCCTTCCCGACGCTGCTGTCGAAGGCGGATCACAAGCGCCGCATGGACATGCTGCTTTATCGCGAGCGGATTTCCCAGGCCGAGCGTTTCGCCGATCTCGGCGAGGCGCAGTCGCTCTTCAAGGCCTGGTCGGCGGTCATCCGCAAGGCGAAGGACGCCCCTGCCCTCGTCAAGGCGGTGCATTCCTCCTGGCATGACGACCCGGCTTTTCTCTTCCTCAGGATCGAGATGGCGAACCGCGCCGACCGCTATGACGACGCCGCTGCCCTGCTGGAAAAGAAGCCGACCGGCAAGGAAGCGTTGATCGATCCCGGCGCCTGGTGGGTCGAGGAGCGCATCACGAGTCGTGGCCTTGCCGAGAGAGGCGACTACAAGGGCGCCTACCGCGTCGCTTCCCGCCATACGGCCGAGGACCAGACGGATGTCGTCGAGGCGGAGTTCCACGCCGGCTGGTACGCCCTGCGCGGGCTGAAGGATGCCGCGACCGGGCAGAAGCATTTCCAGCGGATTCTCGCGGCGTCCAACCGGCCGCTCTCGGTCTCGCGCGCCTGGTACTGGCTCGGGCGCGCGGCAGAAGCCGGCGCCTCCGGCGACGCCAAGGAGTATTTCGCCAAGGCCGCCATTTTCCCCGGCACCTATTACGGCCAGCTCGCCGCCGCACGGCTCGGGCGCAAGACATTGAGCGTGTCCTATCCGCAGCCGAGCGCCGATGATCGCCAGCGTTTCCAAGGGCGCGAAGCCGTTCGCGCGATCGCGCGGCTCGATGCGGCGGGCCATGCCTGGCGGTCCGAGAGCCTTTACCGCGCGCTTGCGGCCGAGTTGCAAAGCCCCGGCGAACTGGCGATGCTCGCGGCACAGGCCGAGCAGCAGGTGAACCACCAGTTGTCCCTGCAGATCGGCAAGATCGCCTTCAACCGGGGGATCGATGTCGCAGCACTTGCCTTTCCCGTCGGCGTGATCCCCGGTGACGCCAACATTGCCGGCTCCGGCAAGGCGCTTGCCTATGCCATCGCCCGGCAGGAAAGCGCCTTCAACCCGGCCGCGGTGTCGCCCGCCAATGCACGCGGCCTGCTGCAACTTCTGCCCGGAACCGCACAGGGCGTCGCCAAGCGCTACGGCCTTGCCTATTCGCGGGACCGGCTGACAAGCGACGCCGCCTACAATGCGACGCTCGGCGCGCACTATCTCGGCGAGCAGATCGCCGAATTCGGCGGCTCCTACATCCTGACCTTCATCGCCTACAATGCCGGCCCGCGCCGCGTCCCGCAGTGGATCGACCGCTTCGGCGATCCGCGCGGCAAGCCGATCGACGAGGTCGTCGACTGGGTCGAGATGATCCCCTTCACGGAAACGCGCAACTATGTGCAGCGCGTCATGGAGAACTATCAGGTCTACAAGACGCGGCTCGGCCAGAAGGCTGACATTGTCGAGGACCTGCGGCTGGGCCGCTGAAGCGCATCGCGATTCTGGATGACTCCGCGTTCAAAAGGCGCTTGATTGCCTGTCAGGTCTTTCGAGAATGACGGGTGAACAATGATTTCCGACTATGCGACCGGTTTCGAAGAGCGCCAGATCAGCGCATCCGATGGCTTGCAGCTTTATGCGCGCGATTACGGGCGGAGCGACCTGCGCAGCCATGAGCGCCCGCCGCTCGTCTGCCTGCCCGGCCTCAGCCGGAATTCGCGGGACTTTCACCAGTTCGCGCTCCTGCTGTCGCGCCACCCGACCGAACCGCGCCGCGTCGTGACACTGGACTATCGCGGCCGCGGCCGGTCGGCCTGGGATGCAAAACCGGAAAACTACAGCCTGTCGGTCGAATGCGACGACGTGCTCTCCGCGACGACAGCGCTCGGCATCGGTCATGCGGTCTTCGTCGGCACGTCGCGCGGCGGTCTGCTCCTGCATATGCTGTCGGCGATCCGCCCATCGATGCTGCTGGCCGTGGTGCTGAACGACATCGGCCCTGTGATCGAAAGCACCGGCCTTGCGCAGATCAAGGCCTATCTCACCCGCGAGGTGACGCCCAAGAGCTGGGAGGATGCGGCGGCGCTGCTGAGGGATATCCACGGCCGGGCCTTTCCGGCGCTCTCCGAACAGGACTGGCGCGACATGGCCGATGCGATCTACGCGATGCGGGACGGCCGGATCGTGGCCGATTTCGATCCGGCCCTTGCCGAACAGTTGAAGGCGATCGACTTCAACCAGCCGGTGCCGGCGCTCTGGCCGCAATTTGCCGGGCTGACGGCGATGCCGCTTCTGGCGATCCGCGGCGCCAATTCGCAATTGCTGAGTGCCGAGACGGTCGAAGAGATGAAGAAGCGCCATCCGCGGATGCGCGCCGTCACGGCCAGCGGCCAGGGCCACGCCCCGTTGCTGCACCACCGCGACGTCTTCCCGGAGATTGCGGCCTTTCTCAGGGATCTGGATGCCGGTTAGCCACATGTGCATTTCAGGCACGGAGGCATAAATGCACTGGGTCGCACATACGAAAAGGCCCGGCTCTTGCGAGCCGGGCCATCGTCACTGACTGAAGATCAGATCGGATTAGAAGGAGCGCTGGAAGCGAACCATGCCGCCCCAGTCGCCTTCGTCGTTCGCACCGGTGTCGAGGTATGCGACTTCCGGAGTGATCGTGAAGCCCGGAACAACCGTGAACTCTACGTTGACAACACCGGCGAATGCCTTGAAGTCGTCGTAGGAAACCTGGCCGTTGAGGGAGATGGTTTCGGTGATCGGAGCCGACGCGCCAGCCCAGACAGCCCAGTCGCCGCCCCAGGTTGCGTAGTCGTTGCCGCCGGTGTTCGTGGACCAGCCGCCCATTGCGAAGACCGAGAAGCCGCCGAACGAACCATCGACGCGAGCCTTGATCGCGCCTTCTTCAGCCGAAGCGTCGAACGCGCCGGTGAGGGTTGCCGAGAACATGCCGCCAGCATAGCCAACGCCGGCTACGACGTTCGGAACGTAGTCGTTGCCTGCATCCGGGAAGTCTTCGAGCGAGACGACGCCCGTGAAGCCCGAACCGGAGTCGTAGTTGTACTGGATGACGTGCGTGTCGAACGGACCGTAGGAGACCAGGTCGTCGTTGATGACGTTGCCGGCGTAACCGGAGAAGGTCACGAACGCGGTTTCCGTCTTACCAACGCGGAAGCCTGCCAGGTCGATGTAGGCAAAGTTCAGCGAGGTGTTGGAACCGTCGAGGTTGTCGTAGTTGAAACGGGTTTCAACGTAGGTCTTCAGGGCGCCGAGTTCGGTGTCCGAAGCGGTCGATACCTGGAACGAGAAGCGCGAGTCGGTGTCGTACTCGTCGCCCTTCTGACGGTTTGCACCGTTCAGGTTGTCGCCGAGCAGTTCGCCGCCCTTGACGTCGAAACGGACGTAGCCGCCGATCTTGAGGCAGGTCTCGGTGCCCGGGATGTAGAAGTAGCCCGTGCCGAACGCGTCGCAGACGCGAACGTATTCCATGGGCTCAGGCTCTGCCGCGATGATCGCGTCGGCAGCCTGGGCGCCGGATACTGCTGCAAGCGCTGCAGCGGAGCCGAGAAGAAGGCTCTTGATGTTCATTTTCTGACCTCCAGTCAAAAGTTTCAAACGGGTCTGGGTATTTTGCTGAAGGACAGCGTTCCCTGCCCCATCCCCAAGTTCAGGAAGCGGACGATCAACCGCCCCTGCTTCCGGAGTTGAAAATACAAGACGCGACTTTGGGTGCAATGACCAATTTGAATGCTGACTTACTTTGGTGTGCCCTTCCCCCATCCATGTTGCTCAAAGGACACAAAATTGTAACCGAGGCGTCAGAATGTTTACGCCCGGTTAATGAAATGCCTTTGGATGCGGGAACTTACGCATGCCGATTGCGCCCGCCGGCTGAGACAGAGGCAGCGAATCCTGCAGTTTTGGGTCGGAAAATGCAGCATGACCGCCAACCGAGCGGCCAATCGGCCCGCGGATGCGATCGATTCCTGTGCGTGCGGTGCGAGTCGGGGCGACTCAAGCGATCCATGCAGCGCTATATATAAGGAAGGCCCGGCGCGGTGGCCGGGCCTTCCCTGGTATCGGGTCTTAGAAGGAGCGCTGGAAGCGAACCATGCCGCCCCAATCGCCTTCGTCGTTCGCACCGGTGTCGAGGTATGCGACTTCCGGAGTGATCGTGAAGCCCGGAACAACCGTGAACTCTACGTTGACAACACCGGCGAATGCCTTGAAGTCGTCGTAGGAAACCTGGCCGTTGAGGGAGATGGTTTCGGTGATCGGAGCCGACGCGCCAGCCCAGACAGCCCAGTCGCCGCCCCAGGTTGCGTAGTCGTTGCCGCCGGTGTTCGTGGACCAGCCGCCCATTGCGAAGACCGAGAAGCCGCCGAACGAACCATCGACGCGAGCCTTGATCGCGCCTTCTTCAGCCGAAGCGTCGAACGCGCCGGTGAGGGTTGCCGAGAACATGCCGCCAGCATAGCCAACGCCGGCTACGACGTTCGGAACGTAGTCGTTGCCTGCATCCGGGAAGTCTTCGAGCGAGACGACGCCCGTGAAGCCCGAACCGGAGTCGTAGTTGTACTGGATGACGTGCGTGTCGAACGGACCGTAGGAGACCAGGTCGTCGTTGATGACGTTGCCGGCGTAACCGGAGAAGGTCACGAACGCGGTTTCCGTCTTACCAACGCGGAAGCCTGCCAGGTCGATGTAGGCAAAGTTCAGCGAGGTGTTGGAACCGTCGAGGTTGTCGTAGTTGAAACGGGTTTCAACGTAGGTCTTCAGGGCGCCGAGTTCGGTGTCCGAAGCGGTCGATACCTGGAACGAGAAGCGCGAGTCGGTGTCGTACTCGTCGCCCTTCTGACGGTTTGCACCGTTCAGGTTGTCGCCGAGCAGTTCGCCGCCCTTGACGTCGAAACGGACGTAGCCGCCGATCTTGAGGCAGGTCTCGGTGCCCGGGATGTAGAAGTAGCCCGTGCCGAACGCGTCGCAGACGCGAACGTATTCCATGGGCTCAGGCTCTGCCGCGATGATCGCGTCGGCAGCCTGGGCGCCGGATACTGCTGCAAGCGCTGCAGCGGAGCCGAGAAGAAGGCTCTTGATGTTCATGTTTGACCTCCAGTCAAAGTTTCGTTTCGTCTGTCGAAAAGGCAGTCTGGCCTGCGTCCCCTCGACTGATGCAAGGCCGTCACGACTTACGCCCCCGGCTTGCTGAGACCGAAATTACAGACAGACGCCCCCTCCGCAACGATCAACTGCCCCATCGCCCGGCGCGGCGATCGCTTCGATTTTTTCCTGTTGCAGAAACAACACTAAAAAGTAGCACTCTCGTCACATATGTGGCGGTTATTCTCGTAAAAATCTTTTAATTTCAATATTTTAAATAATTCTCTAAATCAATTTCAGGTTACTTTTTTGTGCCTTATAGATGCTCTTGTGCCTCATTGAAAATGCCGCCTCAAGAACCAAAAAGGGTACTATTGGGAAAATTTCTCCCTTTTGAGAGGCACTCATGCGAAGCCGCCCTAACCCCCGCTGCAACGCAAGAAGCCCGGCGCAATGGCCGGGCTTCCCTGCTGTCGACTGGAGGTACGAGCAGACTTCTGGTTCGGATCGATCAGATCAGAACGAGCGCTGGAAGCGGACCATGCCGCCCCATGCATCGCCTTCGCCCGGCGCGCCGTCGTCATAATAGACGATTTCCGGCGTGATGACGAAGCCCGGGACGACCGTGAAGTTGGCGTTCACGTTGGCAGCGAACTGCTTCGAGTCGTCGTAAGCGAGCTGGGTGTTGAGCTTGATCGTCTCGGTGAGCGGAGCCGAAATGCCACCCCAGACAGCCCAGTCGCCGCCCCAGGTCGCATAGTCGTTGCCGGCCGTGTTGGTGGACCAGCCAGCCATCACGAAGGCGGAGAAGCCACCGAAGTCGCCGTCGATGCGGCCCTTGATGGCGCCTTCTTCTGCCGACGAATCGAATGCGCCGGTTACGGTGGCGGAGAACATGCCGCCGTCATAACCGAGGCCGGCGACGACGTTCGGAACGTAGTCGTTGCCCGAATCGGGGAAATCTTCGAGCGACACGATGCCGGTGAAGCCGGCGCCCGAATCGTAGTTGTACTGGATGACGTGGGTGTCATACGGGCCGGCGGCGATCAGGTCGTCGATCATGACGTTGCCGATATAGCCGGAATAGGTGAGGAAGGCCGATTCGGTCTTGCCGACGCGGAAGCCGGCGAGATCGATATAGGCGAAGTTCAGCGAGTTCGACGAACCCTGCGAGACTTCGCGCGCGCCGATGGCCGGATCGAAGTCGCCGACCGACGAACGGTAGTTGAAGCGGGTTTCGACATAGGTCTTCAGCGCACCGAGTTCGGTGTCCGACGCGGTCGAGACGCGGAACGAGAAGCGCGAACGCGTATCCCACTCGTCGCCGTTGCCGCCATTCGCGCCGTTGGTGTCGAGACCGAGCAGGTCGCCGCCACGCACTTCGAAGCGAACATAGCCGCCGATCTTGAGGCAGGTTTCGGTGCCGGGGATGTAGAAATAGCCCGTGCCGAAGGCGTCGCAAACGCGAACGTATTCCATGGGCTCCGGCTCGGCAGCGATGATGGCGTCGGCGGCCTGCGCGCCGGATACGGCTGCGAGTGCTGCAGCGGAGCCGAGAAGAAGGCTCTTGATGTTCATTATTGATCTCCGTTCGAACTGTTCTGCCGGGCCCCTCTCCGTCGGACCTCTTCGATCCACGCAGACCCCGGCTGCCAGAAGCGGACCATCCGCCGGTCTGGCGAGCGGAACTTACGAACGGCTTTGCAGGCGGCAACCGCCAAAGCGAATTGTGACTGAAATGTGTCCGAGGCGGGACGCACGAGCGTTGCAGCAAGGACACGTTTTGCCCGATTGTGACGGCCGCGCTGTCACAAAGTAACGGTTTAATGACATATTTTCAGATGTTTAGGTGGATATGACAGTCTCGTTCGCACGAGGATTGCGGCCTCCGTCAGAACCGGGGACCGCGTTTTTACGCGCAGAGCGGGCTCCGGCGAAACGCGGCGCCGGATGGCGCCATCCCGACCCAAGGCCCAAATCAGCGAGGCGCGGAATGCTCGCCGCGCGCCGACAGCGTAACGGACATCGGCGCAATGCGAAGAAAATCCTGGGAAATTCGGCCTTGCGGCTGAAAGCAGTTGATTAGCGTCCGGCTTTTCTCTATCAGCGCCACATGGTTGGAGAGGTGGCCGAGTGGTCGAAGGCGCTCCCCTGCTAAGGGAGTATACCGGAAACGGTATCGAGGGTTCGAATCCCTTCCTCTCCGCCAT
>CAMPIK010000027.1 GCA_946886325.1 uncultured Shinella sp. | reverse complement strand
CCACATGTCCGCCGGAATTCCAATCATCAGCGTTGCGTGTTTTACCAAGCCACCTGCATGTGTACTCGTATCATGAGCGAGATTGGCGCTACCAGTTCAGCGAAGAACGAGGCAATAATTTTCAAAATAAAAGAGCTTTTCGTTCTTAAATCGCAATTTATGTTATTCGAAAAGTTCATTTAACCTGAAGATCACCTGCGTCCGATTTTTGACATTGAGTTTCTTCATGATGTTTCTGATGTGAACCTTTACGGTGCTTTCTCGCAGATCGAGTTCGTAGGCAATGATCTTGTTGGCTTTGCCAAGTTTGAGCATGGCGATGACGTCTTCTTCCCGGCAGGTGAAGATTTCCGCGCGTTTACGCTCCTGTTGATCGGCAACGGACATCAGCCGACGCAGTTCCGGCAGGCTTTCAGTGGAAATGAAGATGCCTCCCGAGAGAGCAAGTGAGATTGCCTTCACGCAAACGGCAATTCCAACGGCAGAAGGAATGAAGCCCCTAACGCCAAGTTCCAGAGCTGTGAGAACCTGACGCAGATCATGATTGTCGGCCAGGATGATAATTGGAAGACCGGGAAACCGGGAGACGAGCGTTTGGATGCTGTTCTTGATCTGGGGTTCGGTACAATCGTGGCTGCCGATGTTGATCAATACGCCGCTGGATGCCTCTGCATATTTGGATATCCAGGTTTCAACGGAGTTGAAAAGCACGATCGTCATGTCAATTCCATGCGATACCAGGCTTTGAGATAGGCACTCACGATCCAGTGCGCGCTCATCGATTATATCGAGGACTCTCATACTTGCGAAAGCACCTGTCGTCCGGCTGACCGGCGGGAAAATTGACGACGAAGCTATACCGTTTTGTTTTCCACGATAGTTCAACGCACCTGTTTCACCGACCTGAACCACGGCATACATCCTCCATGAATGTTCTTTTTCAAGAAAGTTCTTCATAAAGACACAATGTTGAAATAGGCCATACTTATGGATAGCCATTCCTTGCGGCGATACCTGCTGCAATCATAAATCTATATCAAAAAGACACACTGAAAATAGACTCGGAAAATACGTACGTTGAGGGTATCCGGTTGTATCGGTTCTGCCTATACTCAGTGGCAGCACCATAGACACCTATTGAATGCTCAAAATGTTTGGAGAGTCCTTGAGATCGCATCTATGAGTTCAACCCGACCTCCGTCGCGTGCGTCAGCGTTTGACAAGAACTCCGGCAGGCCAATAACCAATATTGTCGCAATCGGTGCATCGGCGGGCGGACTCGAAGCTTGCCGCATTCTTCTTGAGGCAATGCCGTCAGGCGGCGGGAACGCGTTTGTTCTCGTTCAGCATCTCGATCCGGTTCACGAGAGCATGCTGGCGGAGCTCCTGTCCAACCACACCAAGATGACAGTGGTCCAGGCTGAAGATGGTCAGCGACTGGAGCCGGAGCATCTCTTCATCATTCCTCCCGGGCGCTACATTGCCGTGGAAGCCGATACGATACGGTTGACCTTACCTCCCGTTCGCCACGGGATGCGTATGCCGTTTGATTTCCTTCTGCACAATCTTGCCATGGAATATGGCCCGCGCGCCACGGCAATAGTTCTTTCCGGTACCGGTACAGACGGGAGCATCGGCATTCGCTTCATTCGCGAGGCCGGGGGCAGGGTCTTTGTCCAAGACCCGAATGAAGCGGGCTACGACGGGATGCCGAACAGCGCGATCGATTCCGGAATGGCCAGTCACGTGATGCCTTTGGGCGCGATCGGCGAAGCACTGCAAAGGCCCTATTCCGCAAAGGGCGGCAAGGACGTTGGGCCGCCTTCAAACAGGGCCATCATGGATACGATCGTAGCCATGATGCGCGAATCGACCGGCAAGGATTTCTCCCTCTACAAGCAGGGAACGCTACATCGGCGGCTGGAACGGCGCATGGCGATGGCCGGAATCGCCTCCTCGGACAAGGCGCGTTACCTTGAAAAACTGGTCAAGAATCCGCTCGAACTGTCACATCTCGCAACCGACATACTGATAAACGTGACGAGCTTCTTCCGTGATCCGGACGTTTTCGAACGGTTGCGAACGCAGATTGTGCCTGCGCTCGTGAAGCACCACCCGTCCGGACAGCCTTTGCGATTGTGGGTTGCCGGATGCAGCACCGGCGAAGAAGCGTACTCGCTGGCGATGATCGTGCAAGAATGCATTTCGGAAGCCGGGCGCGATATCCAGATGCAGATATTCGCCTCTGACGCCGACGAAGGCGCTGTCGCCTTCGCCCGGGATGGCATCTATCCCAAGACGATCGAGACGGAGGTTTCTCCGCAGCGGCTGCAGCGCTTCTTCATATCGGATGGGAGCGGCTACCGCGTTGTTTCGCAGCTTCGATCTGCCATCATCTTTGCTGTCCAGAACATTCTCAGCGATCCACCTTTCTCCAACATCGATTTCATCTCCTGCCGTAACCTGCTGATCTATTTCGGGCCGGAAGCGCAGGCGACCGTCATTTCGCTTTGCCATTTCGCACTCAATGAAAACGGCATCCTGCTGCTCGGCAATACGGAAACCGTTGGCCCCGATAGCAGCCGATTCGATGTGCTCGACAAGCCTTCACGGATATTCCGCCGCAAAGGGCAACGTGGACGCTTCGTCTTTGCCAGCAACGCGTCAGACAATGTCAGGACTCCCATGCAGCGAGACCCCGTCCCGAATCGGCAAGCCGCACTCGCCGAGCTGTGCCGCCGCACGATCATCGACAACTATGCTCCAGCCACGGTGCTGATCAACAGGAAGTATGAATATCTCTATTCGCTCGGACCGGTGCAGCGCTATCTGCGCATTGCACCGGGCTATCCGACGCAGGATATCTTTACGGTTACACCGCGCAGCATTCACACGAAGCTGCGTTCCGCGCTCCACCGCGCCTTTCAGGAGAAAGTTCGCACCGTTTCGACCGGGTTCTATCACGACGCCGACGACATGCTGTTGCACTACGAGATTGTCGCGCAGCCGGTTTCCATCGACGGCGAGGACCTCCTTCTTGTGAGCTTCCTCGACACAGAGAAGCCACCTCAATTGAGCGACCCGTCGAGCCTCGTTCACGACGAGCACTCGCACGCGCTGGCACGCGAACTTTCTGCGACCCGAACGGAACTGCATGCGGCGATCCGCGATCTGGAGAATACGGCAGAGGAGCAAAAGGCGGTCAATGCGGAAACCCTTTCGCTAAATGAGGAATACCAATCCGCCAACGAGGAACTCCTTACCTCCAAGGAAGAACTCCAGTCTCTAAACGAGGAGCTGACAGCGCTGAATTCCCAGCTCCAGGAAGCGCTGGAGCGCCAGCGCGCGACGGCAAATGATCTTGAAAACGTATTGTACAGCACCGACGTCGCCACGATCTTCCTCGATCCCGACCTGAATATCCGCTTCTTCAACCCGGCAACGCGCTCGATCTTCAACGCTATCCTGGGAGATATCGGCCGCCCGCTGACGGACCTCAATTCTCGTGTGCCGGACTCGGCACTGCTCGCTGATGCCACCGCGGTCTTGAAGGGAAGCGTCAACAAGGAGCGGGAAGTCAGAACAGCAGGCGGCAACTGGTTCCTGCGCCGCGTCATGCCCTACCGGACGCAAGAGGGCGGAACGGAAGGCGTCGTCATCACATTTGCAGATGTGACGACACAGCACCATGCGCATGAAGCGCTCGGCAGGGCGAAGCGCGCTGCCGAACGCGCCAATGCTGCGAAATCGCGGTTTCTCGCCGCGGCAAGCCATGACCTGCGCCAACCTCTGCAGTCGTTGGTCCTTCTCCAGGGATTGCTGGAGAAGACGGTTGAAGGGGAAAAGGCCAGGAAGTTCGTCAGGAGCTTTCGGGATACACTCCATTCGATGTCCGGCATGCTCAACGCCCTTCTCGATATCAACCAGATCGAAGCAGGTACCGTTTATCCACGCATCGCGACATGCAGGGTCAATGAAGTGCTGCAGCGGCTGAACGACGAGTTCAGCTACAGCGCCATGGAGAAGGGCATTTCCCTTCGCTTCGTGCCATCGTCCTTGCTGGTGCGAACCGATCCTCGCCTCCTTGAACAGATGATCCGCAACCTGCTGGCGAATGCAGTCAAATACACCAGGAAAGGCAAGATCCTGCTCGGTTGCCGACGTCACAGGGATACGCTGTCCATAGAAGTCTGGGACAGCGGTATCGGCATTCCGTCCCACCAACTCCAATCCATTTTCGACGAGTATCATCAGGCCGCCAACGATGGGACCGAAGTGGAACTTGGCCTCGGTCTCGGCCTGTCCATCGTCAAGCGTCTTGGCCTGCTGCTTGGCCACAAGATCAACGTCCGCTCCGTTTCGGGCAAGGGCTCGGTGTTCACGATCCAGCTGGCGCTCGGAAGGGAAGAGCCGCAACCGGAACCGAGATCGACCGCAGCCAGCACCGAGGCACCGCAGATGCACGGTACGATCCTCGTCATCGAAGACGACCAGAAGGTCCGTAGCCTGATCGACATCGCGCTTCGCGATGAACATCACACCGTATTTGCCGCAAACGACGGTTCCGCCGCGATCGAGCTCGTCTCAAGCAAAAAGGTGGTCCCGTCGCTTATTCTGGCCGACTACAATCTGCCGAACGAGATGAGTGGCATCGATGTCACCAAGCAGTTGCGTTCGATCCTCGGTCGTCAGGTTCCAGCGATCGTTCTCACAGGAGATATCTCGGCAGAAACGCAGCAAGTCCTCTCGGACGAGGACTGCCTTCACATGCCGAAGCCCGTCAGCCTTGGCGAACTTCTGGAGGCAATCCAGTTCGTGCTGCGCTCGAATGCGATACCGCTTGACGAGCAGCAGCCAGACGATCCGAGGCCAGCATTGTCAGACGCATCGGCGATCACTATCGTCGACGACGACTTGCCAACGCGCGAGGCTCTCCGGGCAACCTTCGAGGCAGCCGGACACCGGGTACAGACCTTTTCCGACGGAGAGGTATTTCTCGCCAATTTCAATGCGCAGCAACCCGGATGCCTGGTGATGGACGTCCGGTTGCCGGGAATGAGCGGCCTTGGCGTCCTGCAAACGCTCCGCGGCAGGGGGCTAACTCTGCCCGTCATCATGATCACGGGGGCCGGCGACATCGCGACGGCCGTCCTGGCAATGAAGGCGGGAGCTTCGGACTTCATCGAGAAGCCGATCGGCCCCTCCGAACTGCTGTCGCGTGTTTCCCAGGCACTGGAGCGTAGTCAGGACAGCAGCAAGCAGGGGCTCCGGCAGCGTGACGCGCAGGCGCGGCTGGCGCGCTTGACGGAACGCCAGCGCGAGATAATGGACCGGGTGCTGACCGGCCAGCCCAGCAAGATCATCGCAATGGATCTTGGCCTGAGCCAGCGCACCGTCGAAGCGCATCGAGCGGCCATCATGAAGCGAACGGAAGTGGGTTCCCTGCCGGCATTGGCAAGGCTGGTGCTGGCCGCAGAAAGCGGCGACTAGAGCATCTCCGGTGAAATCCGGCTCACCGCAGATGCTCTCGTGTTTTGTTTCTGCCGCATTATCCGACGCCGAAGCGACTTCGCTTCGGCTGGAAATGCTCTAGGAATGTTCCTGATACGCGTTGAGGCAGCGGTCACTGTTCATCCACCGCTCATAGAGTTCCTGAATGCCTGAGCGAAGTTCGATCTTGTGCGACCAGCCGAGGGCGCGAAGGCGCGAACTGTCCAGAAGCTTCCGAGGCGTGCCATCCGGCTTGAAGGCATCGAAGACAATGTGGCCACGGAAATCGACGACATCGGCAATCAGAAAAGCGAGTTGCCCGATAGTGATCTCCTCGCCGGACCCGATATTGATCGGTTTCGGGCTTTCGTATCCTTTCATCAGGAACACGCAGGCATCCGCCAGGTCATCGACATGCAGGAATTCGCGCCGTGGCGTCCCTGTCCCCCAGACCACGACACTATCGCGATGGGAGACCCTGGCGTCGTGCATCTTGCGTATCAGCGCGGGTATGACGTGCGAGTGGTCCAGGTCGAAATTGTCGTTCTGACCATAGAGATTCGTCGGCATGACAGAGATGAAGCGGCGACCGTATTGTTCGGCATAGGCGGCAGCAAGCTTGATGCCGGCGATCTTGGCGATCGCATAGGCCTCATTTGTCGGCTCCAGGCTGCCCGTCAGCAACGCATCCTCGCAAATGGGCTGCTCTGCATGTTTCGGATAGATGCAGCTCGACCCCAGGCAGATGAGCTTCTCGACGCCGAGATCCGATGCGGTCTTCATGATATTGAGCAGGATGAGCACGTTCTCCGAGAGGAATTCCGCGGGATAGCGGGCATTGGCAGCGATACCGCCGACCCGCGCCGCGGCGATGAATATCGCTTCCGGTCGCGCCTTTCTCATCCAGCTTTCCGTATCCGCTTGTCGCGTCAGATCGACTTCCGCATGCGATACGGTCTGGATATCGCAAC
Source organism: uncultured Shinella sp. (assembly GCA_946886325.1). The sequence goes on along the minus strand of CAMPIK010000027.1, from coordinate 5,028 downwards.
GTTCCTGTTCGAGACGGCGCAGCAACGCCGAGCCCACCATGCCATTGTGCCCGGCGACCCATACGCGCTTTCTGCGCAGGTCATAGGACACCGTGGCCTTGTCACCCATGGAGATCATTGCGACCTTCCTCCCTGACAATCCGGCGCAAATCCGAATCCACCATTTCCGAAACGAGATCCTCGAATGTCGCTGTATTTCGCCAGCCGAGCCGATCCCTTGCCTTGCTTGCGTCGCCGAGCAGAATGTCGACTTCTGCAGGACGGAAATAACGTGGGTCGATCTCGATGAGGGGGTTCCCGCTCACGCGGTCGTAGCCGACCTCTTCAACGCCCGCTCCGCTCCACTCGATGGTCTTTCCCACGATACCGAAGGCACATTCGACGAATTCCCGGACGGTATGTGCCTCGCCGGTCGCCAGCACGTAGTCATCCGGGTTGTCCTGCTGGACGATCCGCCACATGCCCTCGACATAATCGCGGGCATGTCCCCAGTCGCGCCGGGCGTCGAGGTTGCCGAGGTAGAGCTTTTCCTGCAATCCCCACTCGATCGCCGCAACCGCGCGGGTGATCTTCCTGGTGACGAAGGTCTCTCCCCGCCGCGGGCTCTCGTGATTGAAGAGGATGCCGTTCGAGGCATGGAAACCATAGGCTTCCCGATAGTTGACCGTCGTCCAATAGGCATAGAGCTTGGCGACCGCATAGGGGCTGCGCGGGTGAAAAGGGGTGCTTTCGCGCTGCGGCGTGTCCATGATACCGCCGAACAATTCCGAGGTTGAAGCCTGGTAGAAGCGGCATTGCTTGCCCATCTTCAGGAGCCGCATGGCCTCCAGCAGACGCAGCGTGCCGAGCGCGTCCGTGTTCGCGGTGTATTCCGGCGAGTCGAAACTGACCTGCACATGGCTCTGTGCGCCAAGATTGTAAATCTCGTCCGGGCTGACTTCCTGAATAACCCGGCAGAGATTCGTCCCATCCGTCAGGTCGCCGAAGTGCATTTGAAACCGCACGCCGGGCGATCGCGGGTCGACATACAGGTGATCGACGCGGCCCGTGTTGAAGGACGACGAGCGGCGCTTCAGTCCGTGTACATGATATCCCTTGGACAGGAGCAACTCGGTCAGATAGGAGCCGTCCTGGCCCGTCACGCCGACAATCAAGGCAGTTTTTTCAGCCATCGCGGAATTAGCTCTCTCGGAAGAAGGCGGCAGTCACGACCAGTCGCGACCCGTTGTCCGAGAGTTAGCGATGAAGCGTTCCCAGCGACAAGGTGGTCGTTTGGGGGCGATCAGTCGTTTCGAGCCTCCGTATCTGGGCATAGTCGCGGACATGCACAACGAAGGTCTATGTGCGCCGTCCGGAAGGCGTAGACCGGTTGCGATCGGTCATGCCCCGCTAGCGCCTTTGGAGAACTTGCCGCCCGGACGCGTACTGGCAGGATCGTATCCGGCACGCAGAGCAACGGGGCGGCTTCATGAGAACGATATTCGTCAATCGCTATGGCCATCCGGACCAGTCGGCAACCAGCCGCATGGTGTCCGCGCTTGCTTTCGGGTTGGCGCGGCAGGGCGGCGATGTCGCCATCGTCGCCAGCCGCACCTGCCATGACCGCACCGACGCAACGCTCGCCGCGCGGGAAAACTGTTCCGGCGTAGAGATTGTCCGGCTTTCCACGTCGCGCTTCGGGCGCGGCAGCCTGCCGGGCCGGGCCGTTGACTACCTGTCCTTCCATGCTGCGGCCTTTGCCTGGCTCGCCCGGAATGTCAGGCGTGACGATGTGGTCGTTGTCTGCACCGATCCCCCTCTGATCTCACTCGGCTGCGCGTTGGCTATCCGACTGCGCGGCGGGGTGATGGTCAACTGGATCATGGATCTCTTCCCCGAAACGGCCATCGAACTCGGTCTTTTCGCCAAGGCTCCTTTACTCGCGCGGTTGGCCGTCTGGCTCCGCGATCGATCGATTGCCCGTGCGCGACTGTCCATTTGCCCGACGGAGCGAATGGCGGACTACCTGTTGGCGCGCGGCTTGCCGGCGGATCGTATCCGGGTGTTGCATCACTGGTCCGATGCAGCCGAGATCCTCCCCATTCCCAGGGAAAAGAATCGACTCCGCATGTCGTGGGGTTACGAAGGCAAGTTCGTGGTCGGCTATTCCGGCAATTTCGGTCGGGCCCATGAATTCGCCACCCTGATTGACGCGGCGACGCTGTTGAGGGATCGCCTCGACATTCGTTTTCTCATGATCGGAGGCGGCTACAAGCTTGCATCCGTATTGGACGCCGTGCGGGAACGGCGTCTTGCCAATGTCGATTTCAAGCCGCTGCAGCCGGTGGAATACATCGCCGACAGCCTTGGTGTGCCGGACCTGCATGTCGTTTCGCTGCTTCCGCGCCTGGAACATTGCATCATTCCGAGCAAATTCTACGGCATCCTTGCCGCCGGCCGGCCGGCGCTTTTCATCGGTGACGCAAAGGGCAGTGTCGCCAATGTCATCAATGCCCGCGGCTGCGGCGTGAATTTCAGTATCGGCGATGCCGAAGGTCTTGCCCGCACAATCACCGATCTCGCTGCTTCGCCCGAACGGGTAGCAGACATGGGAGCGTCAGCGAGGAAGACGCTCGAAGCCGACTATGGCTATGACCATGCACTCGTTACGTGGAAAACCCTCCTTCGCGACTTTGATGAAACGGATCGCGTTCCCGTCGGCGCCGTGATCCTGGAACAGGGGCCATCATGAACGATACGGTCGTCGTCAGTCAGCTTGGTGCCCGCATGCACTATGCCGTCGCCCGAATTCTCGCAAAGGAAGGCCGGCTCCGGCACTTCTTCACCGACATTTGCGGCACCAAGAGCTGGCCAGCCCTTCTCCGAAAAATGCCCCAGGCGATGTTGCCGCGGCCCGTGCAGCGGCTTGTCGGGCGGGTTCCGAGCGGCATTCCATCGAAAATGATCACGGACTTTCCGCTCTTCGGCGTCCGCTCCGCTCTTCGGCGCCTGCGCATCCAGGATGCAGCAGAAGAGGCCTCGCATGCTGTCTGGGCCGGAAGCCGGTTCTCAGAACTTGTCGCCAGCCGAGGCTTCCACGACGCGGCGGGTCTTTATGCCTATAGCGGCGACGCGCTCGAACAGATGCGCGTTGCCAAGCGGCAAGGCATGTGGATCGCCGTCGAGCAGATGATTGCCCCGCGAGACATCGTGGAAGGCCTTCTTTCGGAAGAAATGCGCCGCTTTCCGGACTGGGCCGGTCTCCCGCGGCCGAACCCCCATGCCGGGACATTTGCGGCCCGAGAGCGCGCCGAATGGGCGCTGGCGGATTGCATTGTCTGCCCGTCCCCGTTTGTCCGCGACCATGTCGTTGCAGAAGGCGGCTCGGCAGACCGTTGCGTCGTCGTGCCGTACGGAGTCGATGCCGAGGGCCGTCTTGCCCCCACCCATCGCATGCCCGGGCCGCTGCGAATTCTGACAGTTGGCGAAATAGGCCTTCGAAAAGGCTCCCCTTATGTGCTCGAGGCTGCCGAACGGCTCGGCACCGCCGTCCGGATGCGGATGGCCGGTCCGGACCGGCTGCCTCCGGGGATTCGTCGCCGGATCGCCCGGTCGATAGAGCTGCGGGGCATTGTCCCGCGCGCGGCCATTGCCGAGGAATACCGCTGGGCGGACGTGTTCCTTCTGCCGTCTCTCTGCGAGGGATCGGCAACCGCAGTGTACGAGGCACTCGCAGCCGGCCTTCCGGTCATCACGACCTGCAGCACCGGTAGCGTGGTGCGCGATGGTATCGAAGGCTTTATCGTGCCGCCACGCGATCCCCAGGCGATTGCCGATGCCGTGCGTCACCTTGCAGAAAACGAGGATGTGCGGGCGGCGATGTCGGCAAACGCCCGGCTTGCCGCGCAGGAGCACACGGTCGACAAATATGGCGCCCGCCTTCTCGCCGTCCTTTCCAGAGTTCACGCGCAGCACGGGTCCGGCCGATGAAAATCGTTCACGTCATCACGTCCATCGACCCCGATAAAGGTGGACCTCAGGCAGTGGTCATGCGACTTGCCGCTGCACAGGCAAGCCTGGGCCATGACGTTCATGTCGTGAGTCAGGCGGATGACCGGACTCTCGCCCAGGTTTCTCGGCTGGGAGGAATGATCCCCGGCTTTGCGAACATCGTCTGGCACATCCTGCCGCCGGCGGGGATGGTGGAGGCCATCTTGTGCCTGAAGGCACGTGCCTTGCTGGCGCGGGTTCTTGCTGACGCCCAACACATGCACCTGCACGGCGTATGGGAACCGATCCTGGTCTGCGCAGCGACAATCGCGGCACGAAACGACGTGTCATATTGCGTCTGTCCTGCTGGAATGCTCGATATCTGGAGCCTCGCACAGAAGTCCCGGAAGAAGCGGCTGGCGCTGGCGCTCGGCTGCCGCCGGATGCTCGACAATGCGGCGTTCATTCATGCACTGAACAGCGACGAGGTCGCCCTCATGCGGCCACTTGGCCTCAAAGCGCCCGCCGAAATCATTCCGAACGGGATTTTCGTCGAGGAGTTCGAGCATCTGCCGTCCGCCCAGGACTTCGCCAGCCTGATCGGCCTGCCCTCAGACCGGCGCTTCGTGCTCTTCCTGTCGCGGCTGCACTACAAGAAAGGGCTCGACCTTCTGGCAAGCGCGTTCAAGGTCGTCGCGGGGAAATGCCCCGACGTCGATCTGATCGTGGCAGGGCCGGACGGAGGGGCGGAAGACGATTTCCGCGACCTCGTACGGCAGCTCGGGCTCGAATGGCGAGTCTACATGGTCGGCCCGCTATACGGCGAAACCAAGCTTCAGGCCCTGGTCTCCGCCGCTTGTTTTTGTCTGCCAAGCCGGCAGGAGGGTTTCAGCATTGCGATCACCGAGGCCCTCGCCACCGGTACGCCGGTGGTCATTACCGAGGCTTGCCATTTCCCCGAAGTAACCCTCGCCGGCGCTGGAGCAGTTACAAGTCTCGATCCTCTCGATATCGCCGAAGCCATCATCGGCATCCTTGCCGATACGCCTCTGGCCGAAA
>CAMPIK010000026.1 GCA_946886325.1 uncultured Shinella sp. | reverse complement strand
ATGCATGGCGGAACCGGCCCGTCATGCATTTTTCGCAAATCGGACGTCATCCTGCCATTGAAGACGCCGGCTTGCGCCATAATTGCTTGTGCAGGGTTCGGGGCCGTTTGTGACGCTCCGCCCCATTGCCACCATCCGGCTAGCCGGAGACCAAGATTATTGCATTCCTCAGGCCCCGGACCGTCCAGTCCCCGGCCCTCGGCCATCCGGCCCCGCGGGAACAGCGCCATCCGGCGCATCTCAGGAGACCCGTCCATGCTGCTCACCTTGACCGCCATCGTCTTCGCCCTCATCGGACTGGCGCTCGGCGGCGCCGGAGGCTGGCTCGTCGCGCTCGGCGGCAGCCCTTACTACCTCCTCACCGGCATCGCCTTTCTGGTCACTGCCCTGCTGCTCCACCGCCGAAACGCCGCGGCGCTCTGGCTCTATGGCGCGATCATCCTGCTGTCGCTGGCCTGGGCGGTCTACGAGGTCGGCTTCGACTGGTGGCAGCTCGGTCCGCGCGGCGGCATCATCGTGTTGCTCGGCCTGTGGCTGATGCTGCCGGCGATCCGCCGGCCGCTCGGCTTCACCAGCCCGACCGGCCTGCATTATCCGGCCGGCCTGCTGCCACTTGCGGTCGGCGTCGTCATCTCCGTGGGCGTCGCGGCCTACGCGATGACGCAGGACCCGCATGATATCGCCGGCGAACTGCCGACCGAGGTGGTCGCGGCAAACGCAGCGCTCGGCGGCGACGTGCCGGCCGGCGAATGGCACCAGTATGGCCGCACGCCCTATGGCCAGCGCTATTCGCCGCTCGACCAGGTCAATACCGGCAATGTCTCGACGCTTGAGGTCGCCTGGCAATACCAGACCGGCGACGTGAAGCGGCCGGACGATGTCGGCGAGACCACCTATCAGGTGACGCCGCTGAAGGTGGGCGACACGCTCTATGTCTGCACGCCGCACAACTGGGCGATCGCCATCGACGCCGGCACGGGCGAGGAGAAGTGGAAATACGACAGCAACTCCGGCATGAACCCCGACCGCCAGCACCAGACCTGCCGCGGCGTGACCTGGTACGAGGACGAAGCGGCGGCCGATGGCAGCGCCTGCAAGACGCGCGTCTACCTGCCGACCTCCGACGCGCGGCTGATCGCGCTCGATGCGGAAAGCGGCGAGATCTGCACGAGCTTTGCCGACAACGGCACGCTCCGGCTCGAACAGGGCATGCCCTATAATCCGGCCGGCTACTACTATTCGACGTCTCCGCCCGTCATCGTCGACGGCAAGATCATCATCGGCGGCGCGGTCAACGACAATTATTCGACGCAGTCGCAGTCGGGCGTCATCCGCGCCTTCGACGTCAATTCGGGCGAACTGATCTGGAACTGGGACAGCGGCAAGCCCGCCGTCACGGCGCCGATCGCCGAGGGCGAGACCTATACGGCCAATTCGCCGAACAGCTGGTCGGTCTTCAGCTACGATGCCGATCTCGGCCTCGTCTATATCCCGCTCGGCAACCAGGTGCCCGACCAGCTCGGCATGGGGCGGAGTGCGGCGGTGGAGCGCTTCTCCTCGTCCATCGTGGCGCTCGACATCCGCACCGGACTGGTGCGCTGGGTGCGCCAGACGGTACATCACGACCTCTGGGACATGGACGTGCCGGCCCAGCCCGCACTGCTCGACATCACCCGCGACGACGGCAGCACCGTGCCGGCGCTGGTCGGCCCGACCAAGCAGGGCGACATCTACGTGCTCGACCGGCGGACCGGCGATCCGATCATCCCGATCGAGGAAGTGCCGGCGCCAACGGGCGCGATCCCGGAGGATTTCACTGCGCCGACCCAGCCCGTCTCCGGCCTCACCTACATGCCCGATCCGCTCGAGGAGCGGAACATGTGGGGCATCACGATGTTCGACCAGCTCGCCTGCCGCATCCAGTTCCGGCAGCTGAAATATGAAGGCCGCTACACGCCGCCGTCGCTGGAGGGCACGCTCGTCTATCCCGGCAATTTCGGCACCTTCAACTGGGGCTCGGTCGCGGTCGATCCGGAGCGGCAGGTGATGTTCGGCATGCCGACCTATCTCGCCTTCACCTCGCGTCTCGTGCCGCGCTCCGAAATCCCGCCGAAGGGGCAGGATGAGAAAGGCTCCGAACAGGGGCTCAACCGCAACGAGGGCGCGCCCTATGGCGTCTACATGGGCCCCTTCCTCGGCCCGCTCGGCATTCCCTGCCAGGCACCGCCCTGGGGCTATGTCTCCGGCGCGGATCTCCGGACCGGCGAGATCGCCTACAAGCACAAGAACGGCACGGTCTATGACATGACGCCGCTGCCACTGCCCTTCAAGGTGGGCGTGCCGGGTATCGGCGGGCCGATCATCACCAAGGGCGGCGTCGCCTTCCTGGGCGCCGCGGTCGACAACTATCTGCGTGCCTATGACGTGACGACGGGCAACCAGCTCTGGCAGGCCCGGTTGCCTGCCGGCGGCCAGTCGACGCCGATGACCTACACGGTCGGCGACAAGCAATATGTGCTGATCGTCGCCGGCGGCCACGGCTCGGTCGGCACGAAACCCGGCGATTACATCATCGCCTACGCGCTGCCCTGAGAGACCGCTTTGAAACTGCGTGATGGCGGTCTGCAACTCGCCCTCACGCCTTTCAAAGACGGTCTCAGAACAGGCACTCCGCGAATCGCCTGGGTTTCAAATTGCAACGCCGGGCAGATTCCAGGTTGCACACCGCAAGCCTCGCGACAGGTTCCCGCCATATTGTCTCCCTGTACGATTTTTCAGGGAGATATTTTTATGAAGGTCAGTGACAGCCTTTCTTCTCTCTATCTGCTGTCGGCCAATGTGCGCCTCGGGGCGGACAATCCGGGCCGGAAGGCCACTGCCGACACCGGCAAGGACAGCCAGAGCTTCGTGCCGACGGTAACGCCCGGCAAGCCGCCGTCGCTCGGTTTCGAAAACGACCTGTGGCTTTCGAGCGGCCACCAGCAGGCGGCAAGCAGCGCCAGCGCCGATCTCTTCGCGGAATTCATGGAATGGTCGGAGATGACGCCGGCCGAGCGCATCCGCGCCGAAATGCTGGAAGAGCGCGGCCTCAGCGAAGACGATCTGGCCGCCATGCCGGACGAGGCGCGCGAGACCGTCGAGGAAGACATAAGGCGCGCCATCGAACAGGTGCTCGGCATCACGGAGACGACGTCGTCGGCCTATGGCACGGCGGCAAACGGCGAATAGCGGCAGCGGCCGGTCATCGACCGACCATGTCCGCAACGATCCGCCCGACATCGGCCATGACGGCCTCCAGTGTCGCAAGCGGTGTTGTCGCCTCCGCAATGTAGACGGTGGCGAGAACAGGGGCGCGGCGCTCCGGCCAGATCACCGCGACGTCGGACGCCGCCCCCATTCCATTGGTGCCGGTCCGGTCGCCGATGCGCCAGTCCCGCGACAATCCCGCCCTCAGCCGCTTGTCTCCCGTCCGGTTGTCGACCATCCAGCCGACGAGGCGTTCGCGGGAATGGTCCGTCAGCACGTCTCCAAGCGCCAGGCGGCCGAGCGTCGCAAGCATCGCCTCGGGCGTCGTCGTGTCGCGCATATCGTCTTTGCGGGCCTCCTTGAGGAAGGGCTCGCGGCGGTCGAGCCGCGTCTCGGCATCGCCGGTCTTGCGCAGCCAGCCGGTCAGTTCGGCGGGGCCGCCGATGACGTCGAGCAACAGGTTGCCGGCGGTGGCGTCGGAGGTGGTCATCGCCGCGCCGCAGAGGCCGCCCAGCGTCATGCCCTCGCGGCCGGCGAATTTGCGGCTGACCGGCGAATAGGGCAACACGAGCGCCGGGCCATAGGCGATGCGCCGCCCGAGCCGTTCCTCGCCCGCATCGACCTTGGAAAGCACGCAGGCGACGGCCAGCGCCTTGTAGGTCGAGCAGAGCGCAAAGCGTTCGCTTTCGCGGTGGCCGAAGGAGATGTTGGTTTCGGTGTCGTAGACGGAGACGCCGAGGCGCCCGCCGGTGCGGGCTTCCAGCTGCCAGAGCCGTTGCGCAAGCTCGTCTTCCTGCGCGCCCGGCGGCGCGGCGGATGCGCGACGGAACGAGAGAAAGGCCGGCGCGGCGAGAATTGCGCCGAGGACCAGCGTTCGGCGCGCGATCATCCGTGGCATCTGGCTCCTCCTCTCCGATGGATATCCCGAACCAGTGCCGTAGGACGACAATGTGGCCCCGCTGTGTAGCCGCCGCGGAAATTGCCATTGCCGTCACGGCCAGGGAAGAAAGGCCGTTGACAAGTGGATGGATTCGGAGAATATCGCCGCCATGATCCAGCACGCACCCATCGCCGCGACGTATTTTTGGCTGTTCCTCTAGGGAGCGGCTGTTCGATCATCATGTTCAACAAGCCGCCGTCGGGCGGCTTTGTTGTTTCAAGAGGCACCTGACGGCACCAGACCAAAGCCCAAGGAGCCGACATGAACACCGTCGTCAAACTCGAAACACCGCCGCTCGACCGCCCGCCGGTCCTGACGATCCGCGCCGCGCGGGCGGGCGATCTCATGCAACTGATGGACATGATCGCGCTGCACGCGGAATGCCACGGCGAGCAGGCAAAGCTTTCCGCCGCCGATCTCGACCGCGACGTTTTCGGCGCCAGTCCCTGGGTGACGGCGCTCGTCGCGGAAGCCGGCGGACGTCTGATCGGCTACGCGCTTCTGGTGCCGATGTACCGGGCGATGGAAGGCGTGCGCGGCATGGACCTGCACCAGATTTTCGTGCGGCATGATCATCGCGGCACCGGCATCGGCCGCCATCTCGTCAACCGCGCCCGCGAACAGGCCCGCCTTTCCGGCTGCGGCTACCTCTCCGTCGGCGCCGCCACCGGCAACTTCGCCGCCCACCGCTTCTACGAGCAGATGAGCTTCAAGGCCGGTCCGGTGACCGGAATGCGGTATGTTCAGGCGATTGCGTGAGGAGGCGAACATGGCGAAACGACTGGCGATCGGGCTGAGCGAAGGATTTGCGGACTGGGAATGCGCGCTGCTGATGGCGACGGCGCGCGACGATCTCGGCATCGCGGTGGCGACGCTGACGCCGGGCGGGCGGGATGTCTCGTCGGTCGGCGGGCTTTCCGTCGTGTCGGGCGGTCTGCTCGAAGAGGCGTCGCCCGCAGACTACGAGGCATTCGTGCTCTGCGGCGGCAAGATCTGGCAATCGGCGGAGAAGCCCGATCTCGAACGGCCGGTCCGCCGGTTCGTCGAGGCTGGCAAGCCGGTCGCAGCCATCTGCGACGCCACGCTGGAACTCGCCCGGCTCGGCCTTCTCGATACGCGCGCCCATACCAGCAACTTTGCCGGCATGCTGGAGGAATGGGCGCCGGGCTACGGGGGTGCCGCCCACTACCGCGACGAGCCGCAGGCCGTCAGCGACGGCGGCATCATTACCGCCTCGGGCGCCGCCCCCGTCACCTTCGCCGCCGCCGTGCTTGCGGCCATCGGTTTCGACACGCCGGAGCTTCGCAGCTATCTCGGCCTCTATGGCGCGGAGCACCGTTGAAGAAACTCAGGATCGGCCGGCAGCGGCCTTGGAGAGAACGTCGGCAGCCCACTGGTTGAGGCTCTTGCCCGCCCTTTGGGCAGCGCGCGCGGCATCGGCGTGGACCGCGGGATCGACCCGAAACATCATCTTGCCTGAATAGCTGCGTTGCGGCTCCCTGCCGATCGTGCGGCAGGTTTCGACATAGTCATCCACCGCCTCGTGAAAGGCTTCCCGCAAGGCCTGCACCGAATCCGCATGAAAGCTCACGCCATCGCGGATGCCGGCGATCCTGCCGACGAAGATTTCGTCCTCGGCATCATAGTCGATCCGCGCGGCATAGTCCCCGTAGGTCATCACATTCATGGCTTTGCTCCAATGTGCTGAAGCACGACGAAACACTCTACCATCACCGCGCCGGCACGGCCTTGAGATAGGCGGCGATCGCCTCGCGATCGCTGGCTGGCAGTTTGGCCATGTTCTTCTGGACCTCGACCATGCTGCCGCCGACGGAATCGAATTCTGGGGTGAAGCCGGATTCGAGGTAGCTTGCGATCTCGCCTTCGCTCCAGCTGCCGATGCCGTCGTCCGAGGGGGTGATGTTCGGGATGCGGCCCTCGCCTTCCGGGTTTGGGCCGCCGGCAAGCCACATGTCGGTCTTCAGCCCGCCGATCAGGTCGCGCGGCGTATGACATTCGCCGCAATGGCCCGGCCCCTCGACGATATATTGCCCGCGCTTCACCTTTTCGTCGGCGCTGGCGAGCTCGATGCGCGGTGCATCGTTCAGATAGTGCAGCGTCCAGCCGCCGAGCGCCAGGCGGATGTTGAAGGGGGACGGCAGGTCGTGGCCGGGCGCGACATTGGTGCTCTTCGGCAGCGTCTTGATATAGCCGAAGAGGTCGTTGACGTCCTTCGGCGCCATGCGGCTGTAGGAGCCGTAGGGGAAGGACGGATAGAGATGTTCGCCGTCCTTGCCGACGCCGCGCTTCATCGCATTGCCGAATTCCGCCAGCGTCCAGCCGCCGATGCCCGCACTCTCGTCCGGCGAGATATTCGGTGCGTGGAAGGTGCCGAAGGGGCTCTTCAGCGGCAGGCCGCCTGAAAGCACCAGTTTCTGATCGTCGGGCGCGCCGGGCGCCGCGTGACAGCTGACGCAGCCGCCGGCCGAAAAGATCAGTTCGCCATTGGCGATATCCGGCTCGCCGAGGCCCTGCCAGGTCTCGTCGGGCATCGGCGAAGGCGCGGTCAGCACCAGAAAACCGCCGGCGCCCGCCACGCCGAGAACCACGACCGCCATCACGAATGTCTTGAACCGCATCGAACCGCCCCCTCTTCACACGTGTTGCCTGCCGACGATGCCCACGGCACTCTCGACACGCAAGTGCCCACGCCGGCCTTTTCGGGACGGCGCGGGCAAATATCTCCTGCCGGAAGCCGGTCTATCCGTCAGCGCTTGACGCGATAGACCTCGTGACAGCCGCCGCAATTCGGACCGATCGTCTGGAGCGCCGCGCCAACCGCGGCCTGGTCGGCCGGCATGGAGGCGAGCAGCGCATCCGCATCGGCGCCGAGCTTCATGGCCTTGGCCTTGAAGTCGTCCATCTGCTCCCAGATCTTCGGGCTTGCCTCGGTGTCCGCGCCGGTCTCGGAGCCGACGGGGAACTGATCGGCAAAGGTCTTGCCGACTTCGCTCATCGTCGTCAGCGAGGCCTGGACGACGGCGGCGTCGAAGGGCTTTTCGCCCTTGGCGATGCCGACCAGCCCGCCCATGGCGCCGCCGACCTTCTTCATCATCTCCTGGCGCACGACCTGCGGCTCGTCGGCGGCGATGACGGCGCCCGCGCCGATGGCGGCCAGGGCGGCAGCGGCCGCGATTGTCCGAAATTTCATGAAAGGCTCCCGATAGCTTCCGGCCGAACCGTTGATTCAGGCCGGGTGTTGCGATGCAGCGGCATGATTGCATTTTACCTAGGGCAGAAAAGTAACATTTATTTGATTTGCCTGATATTCTTGCCATCGATTGCAGGCGGATAAAACATAACATTTACACTCAAGTATAATTCCGCACCTTGCTTGCAGCCTTGCTGCACGCCCCCTTCCCTGCCCGTTCAGCGAATGTTGAGGAATTGCGGCTATGACCGCAACAAGCCCTTGAGACAGCATGACGGGTGTCGCCCATGAGCAGGCCCACGAGAACGCAATGGCTTGAAGCGATCGCGCATGAAACGGCCCGGCAGGTCCGGTCCGTGCTGCCGTTCCATGCTGCCGTCGCGGTCCATACGCTCTTCGTCATTGTGATCCATGCCTTGAGCGGTTCGGCGACCGGCTATGCGCATATGCACTATGTCGGCCAGTTCGCGATGCTCTACCTCGTCATCATGCCGGTGGTGCTGGCGTCGCTGGCGGCAATCCGGCTCCTGCTGACGGTGCCGGACTGGGCCGGACGAGCTGCGCGCGTCCGTACTTTCCTGTCGCCCGAGGTGTTGGGGCGCTGGTTATCCGGCCTTCTGCTGATCGTCAGCCTCACCGTCTTCATGGGCTCGTTCACCACCTTCAAGACGATGATGCCGGAGCTGATGGGCGGCTTCCCCCATGACCGCGTCCAGGCCGATCTCGACCGCGTGCTGCATTTCGGCATCGACCCCGGCCCCTACCTTGCCACGCTCCCCTGGGCCGGAGCGCTTCGCGGTCTCGTCGAATGGAACTACTCGGTGCTCTGGTTTGCCGCCGGTTTCCTGCCGCTCTTCCTCATCGCGATGTCGGCGCGGGCCGACGCGGTGCGGCTTCGGTATTTCCTGATGTTCCTCGCCGTCTGGACGCTCGTCGGCAATGCGCTGGCGCTCGTTTTCCTCTCCGCCGGTCCCGCCTTCTATGCCGAGGTGACGGGCGATGCGGCGCGTTTTGCCGCGCAGATGGATTTCCTCCGGGCCGGCGCCGGCGACGGACCATCAGTCGCCGCCTTCCAGGCCTATCTCTGGACGAGCTACGAGACGGGCACGGCCGGCATCGGCACCGGCATCTCGGCCTTCCCGAGCGTGCATGTGGCGCTCACCATGATGAACGCGCTCTTCCTCTTCGATGCAAGCCGCCGCGCCGGGATCGCGGGTTTGCTCTATGTCGCCTTCATCACGATGAGTTCCGTCTTCCTCGCCTGGCATTATGCGATCGACGGCTATGTCTCGATCGTCGTGGTGACGGCGCTCCATCTCGCGATGAAGCGCCTTCTTTCCAGCAAGGCAGCGCCCGCGCCCGTCACATCCCGTTCCAGCCCCGCCAGAGCGTGATCGCGGCAATCACGATCAGAAGCAAGCCGGCGGCGCGGCCGACGAAAGCGGTCGCCGCGGGGCTACCCGTCAGCACGTCGCGGCTTCGGCTGGCGGCAAGCGCCAGCCCGCCATAGACGGCAAGCTGCGTCAGCCAGATCATCACCAGCATGATCAGCGCCTGCCGCCAGAGCGGACCGAATTCCGGGCGCAGGAACTGCGGGAAGACGGCCAGCATGAAGAGATAGGCTTTCGGGTTCATCAGGCTCGTCAGCGCGCCCTGCCGGAACCGGGTCCAGAGACCCCGCCGGTCGAGCGCATCGACCTTTTCCACCGTGATCGAGCTTCTGAGCAGGGTGAAGCCGATCCAGGCGACATAGGCGGCGCCGGCGGCCAGCAGCACGTTGAAGAGCGCCGGCGCGAAACGGAGCGCGACACCGACGCCGAGCGCCGCATAGAGCGTGTGCACCAGGCCGCCCGCCATGATGCCGAAGACCGCCGTCAGCCCGGCCCGCCGGCCGCCGGACAGCGCGCTTGCCAGCACGAAGACCATGTCCATGCCGGGAACGATGATGATGCCGGAAAGCAGGAGGAAGAACAGCCAGAGGTTTTCGGTGTAGGTCATGTCAGTTGTCCGTTCTGTGCGGGCCGCATCTTTCGATGCCGGACCCATGTTTTCAGTGCCTTGCGACGTGCTATACCGAAGGCCAACTGACATGGTTGTGTCAGGAGTGATGCGTCGGGAATGAAGGGAGACCCCATGCGCAAGGCATCGCGCCTGTTCGAGATCATCCAGATCCTGCGCCTTGCCCGCCACCCGATAACGGCGGCCGAGATCGCGGCGCGGCTGGAGGTGACGGTGCGCTCGATCTACCGCGACGTCGCGGCGCTGCAGGCGATGCGCGTGCCGATCGAGGGCGAGCGCGGCATCGGCTATATCCTGCGCCCCGGCTTCGACCTGCCGCCGCTGATGTTCACCATCGAGGAGACGGAGGCGATGGTGCTGGCGCTGGCGCTGCTGGAGCGCACCGGCGACCGGGAACTGAAGGTGTCCGCCCGCCGCGTCGCCGACAAGATCGCCGGCGCCGTGCCGACCCCGCTGCGCCAGACGCTGACAGCGCGCGCGCTGCATGCCTGGGGATTTCCGCAGATCCAGTCTGATGGCATCGACCTCGCAGAGGTGCGCCGCGCCATCCGCGAGGAGGAGAAACTGGCGCTCGACTATCGCGACGAATATGCGCGCCGCACCGAACGCACGGTGCGCCCGATCGCGCTCATCTACTATTCGGAGACGGCAAACATCGTCGCCTGGTGCGAGCTTCGCCAGGCGATCCGCAATTTCCGCGCCGACCGGGTGGAGGACTGCGCCGCCACCGGCGACCATTTCCGCGGCGAAGGCGACCGGCTGCGGCACGTGTGGATATCGGGCTGGGAGACCGGCCAGGTGGCGGGGCAATCGACTCTACCGCCTTGAAACCGCCAACGATCGCCGCTATCTCCGGCCCATTCGAAACGCCAACAGGACGGTGCATGATGGAATTCAACCCGAACGCAATGCCGCTTAGCCTTGCCAACGGGATGACTCTGCACGATGCCTGCCTCCATAACCTTCTCTACTGTTTCGTGGTCCACGCCTGACGGCCGGACGCTCTTTTCCGATCTCGACATCGCCTTCGGCCCGGAACGCACCGGGCTTGTCGGCCGCAACGGCGTCGGCAAGACGACGCTCCTGAAGCTCGTCACCGGCGAGGCCGTGCCGGAAACGGGCGCCGTTACTGTGAGCGGCAGCATCGGCGTGCTCGGCCAGACCGTGCAGGTCGATGGCGATGCCACGATCGCCGACCTCTTCGGTGCGCGCGCCGGGCTCGACCTGCTCGCCCGGGCCGAAGCCGGTGCGGCGCGGGCGGACGAGCTAACGCTCGCCGACTGGACGCTGGCGACGCGGCTTGCCGAGGCGCTGGAACGGGCCGGCCTTGCCGCCGATGCGCAGACACCGCTTGCCGCGCTTTCCGGCGGGCAGCGCACGCGGGCGGGGCTGGCGGCGCTGATCTTCTCGGAGCCGGATTTCCTGATCCTCGACGAACCGACCAACAATCTCGACCGGGAGGGCCGCGCGGCGGTGCGCGATCTGCTCAAGCGCTGGCGCGGCGGCGCGATCGTCGTCAGCCATGACCGGGAACTGCTGGAAGACATGGACGCGATAGTCGAGATGACGACGCTCGGAGCCCGGCGCTACGGCGGCGGTTTCAGCGCCTATCGCGCGCGCAAGGCGCTGGAGCTTTCCGCGGCCGAACACGCGCTGGCCGATGCGGAACGGCGCGTCGAGGCGGTCGAGCGCCGCGCGCAGGCGATGGCCGAGAAGAAGGCGCGCCGCGATGCCGGCGGCCGGCGCAAGGCGGCGCGGGGCGACATGCCCCGCATCGTCGCGGGCGGCCTCAAGATGGCGAGCGAACAGACGACCGGCGACAATGCAAGGCTGGCCGAGCGCCGGCGCCAGCAGGCGCTTTCCGATGCCGCCGATGCGCGGGAGAAGATCGAGATCCTGCAGCCGCTCGGCGTGCGCCTGCCGCCGACCGGGCTGCCGGCGGGCCGCAGCGTGCTGCAGTTCGACCGGGTGAGCGGCGGTTATGATCCGGCAAACCCGGTCTTCCGCGATCTCTCCTTCAGCATGTCAGGTCCCGAGCGCGTTGCGGTCACGGGGCCGAACGGATCGGGCAAGACGACGGTGCTGGCTGTTGCGACCGGCATGCTGGCGCCGCTCTCCGGCACCGTCCGCATGCCGGTACCCTTCGCGATGCTTGACCAGCGCGTCGGGCTCATCGATCCGGCGCTGTCGATCCGCGAGAATTTCCGCCGGCTCAACCCGTCATCCGACGAGAATGCCTGCCGGGCGGCGCTGGCGCGCT
>CAMPIK010000025.1 GCA_946886325.1 uncultured Shinella sp. | reverse complement strand
CAGGCCGGCTGGCCGCATCGCCTGGAAGACTGGCAGATGGCGCTGGCGATCAGCGAAGGTTTCGTCGCGGTCGACGGCGACGGCAAGGTCGCCGGCACGATCCTTCTCACGCCCTATGGAGAGGACTGCGCGACGATCAACATGGTCATCGTCGATGAAGCCATGCGCGGACGCGGGCTCGGGCGGCGGCTGATGGATGCGGCCCTGATGCACGCCGGCGGCCGGCCGCTACGTCTGACCGCAACGGCGGAAGGCCTGCCGCTCTACCGGAAGCTCGGCTTTGTTGAGACCGGCACGGTCGTGCAGCACCAGGGCATCGTCGGACCGGTCGCCGCACCCGACCATACGGAAGCGGCAACGCCCGCCGACATCACGGCCATCGCCGAACTCGACCGCGCGGCCTACGGTGCCGACCGCCGGAACCTGATCGCCGAACTCGACCGCCGCGGCCAGTTCGCTGTCATCCGCCGGGATGAACGGATCGTGGCCTTCGCGGCGCTGCGCGCCTTTGGCCGGGGCGAGGTCATCGGCCCGGTCGTCGCGCCGGACCTTGCGGACGCCACAGCGCTGATCGCCCATTTCGCCAGCCGGCGCACCGGCGTCTTCCTGCGGGTCGATACCACTGAAGAGACCGGCCTTGGCCCGTGGCTCGCCGAACTCGGCCTCGCCCATGTCGGCGGCGGCATTGCCATGGCGCGGCCGGACGACATCGGTCACAGCCCGCCCGGCGTCACCACCTTCGCCCTTGTCAACCAGGCCTTCGGCTGAACCGGAAACGATCATGTACAGCAATTCTCTCGTCGAACTCGACCGCGCCCATCTGATCCACCCGGTCGCCTCCTATCGCGGCCACGAGCAGCAGGGCGTGCGCGTGCTTGCCTCCGCCAAGGGCGCGACGGTCACCGATGCGTCCGGACGCGAGCTCATCGACGGTTTCGCGGGGCTCTGGTGCGTCAATGCCGGCTATGGGCAGGATTCGATCGTCGAGGCGGCGGCGCGGCAGATGCGCGAACTGCCCTATGCGACCGCCTATTTCGGCCTCGGCTCGGAACCGGCGATCCGGCTGGCATCGGAACTGGCCGACCGGGCGCCGGGCGACCTGAACCATGTCTATTTCACGCTTGGCGGCTCGGATGCCGTCGACAGCACGATCCGCTTCATCCGCTACTACTGGATCGCCAGAGGCAAGCCTCAGCGCGACCAGTTCATCTCGATCGAGCAGGGCTATCACGGCTCCTCGACGGTCGGGGCCGGCCTGACGGCGCTGCCGAATTTTCACGCCGGCTTCGGCATTCCCTTCGACTGGCAGCACAAGGTCCCCTCGCCCTATCCCTATCGCAACCCGGTGGGAGAAGACCCGCAGGCGATCATCGACGCCTCGCTTGCGGCGCTTCGCGAAAAGGTCGAGGCGATCGGCCCGGATCGGGTCGCGGCCTTCTATGCCGAGCCGATCCAGGGGTCCGGCGGCGTCATCGTGCCGCCGAAGGGCTGGCTGAAGGCGATGCGCGACCTTTGCCGCGAGCTCGACATCCTTTTCGTCGCCGACGAGGTGATCACCGGTTTCGGCCGCACCGGACCGCTCTTTGCCTGCACCGAAGACGAGGTCGAGCCCGACTTCATGACGACCGCCAAGGGCCTGACGTCGGGCTATGTGCCGATGGGCGCCGTCTTCATGGCGGACCATGTCTATCAGGTGATTGCCGACAGCGCGGGTGCTGCGGCTGTCGGCCACGGCTATACCTATTCGGCCCATCCCGTCAGCGCCGCCGTCGGCCTCGAAGTGCTCAGGCTCTATGAAAACGGTCTGCTGGCAAACGGCGTCAAGGCGGGCGCGCGGCTGATGGCGGGGCTTGAGGCGCTCAGCGATCATCCGCTGGTCGGCGATGTGCGCGGCCGCGGCATGCTGGCGGCGATCGAGCTGGTCTCCGACAAGAGGAAGAAGACGCCCTTCCCCGCCGAGGCCCAGCCGGCCCGGCGCATCTTCGACCGGGCCTGGGAAAACGGCCTCGTCATCCGCGCCTTCGCGAGCGGCGTGCTCGGTTATGCGCCGCCGCTCTGCTGCACCGATGCGGATATCGACGCCATTCTGGAGCGTACCGCGAAGACGCTCGACCAGACGCTGGAGGACCCGGATGTCCGCCGGGCGCTGAAGGATTGAGACGATGCCGGAGCAGCCGGTCGCGAAATATCGCCGATTGCTCAAATTTCGGAATTTTGTGCCGCGCGACGGCATCGATTCGGCGCAATCGGTGCGGCCAAAGTGCCAAACTTGAGGAAAGCAAAGGCCCAAACCCCTGAAAACCGGGGGCCTTCGACAGGAGCCGGGACAAGAAGCCCGGCCGGGAACAGCAGAATCTTTCGCCAGACGCACCAGGACGGTGCCCTCGGGCGTTCGAAACGGGGAAATGACATTGACCAAGTCTCTGCCTGACTTCAAATACATGAGCTTCGACCTCGTCGGCACGCTGATCGACTTCGAGGGCGGACTGACGACCTGCCTCGGGGAGATCGCCGCCGAAACCGGCGTCACCATCGATAACGAGGAGGCGCTCAGCCTCTATCGCGCCGCCCGCTATGCCGACGATGCCGATCTCTTCCCGGATGACCTCGTGCGCGTCTATCTCGCCATCGCGCCGCGGCTCGGGCTGCCGGCCGAGAAGGCCTATGGTGAGCGCCTGCGCGATTCCGCAAAGTCGTGGAGCGCCTTTCCCGACAGCGCCGAGGCCATGGCGCGGCTTGCCCGCGACTACCGCCTGATCGCCATGACCAATGCCCGCCGCTGGGCCTTCGAGCATTTCGAGGCGAAACTCGGCCATCCCTTCCATGCCGCCTTCACCGCCGACGATACCGGCACCGAAAAGCCCGATCCGGCCTTCTTCCACAAGGTGTTCGACTTCGTTTCCGGCGAAGGCGCCTCGAAGGACGACATCCTGCATGTGGCGCAGAGCCAGTATCACGACATCGGCGTGTCGCGTGCGCTCGGCATGACCAATTGCTGGATCGAGCGCCGCCATGCGCAGAAGGGCTATGGCGGCACGATCGAGCCCGCCGAGTTCACCCGGCCGGACTATCATTTCACGTCCATGGCGGGGCTTGCGGAAGCCGTTGCCACGGCCCGGACCTGATCCGGGTCCATACCAGACGAGCCAAGCCCGCAAGAAGACGGGTGGCCCGAACAACCGAACGAGAAAAAGGGGAATGACATGACCAACAGGATTACCAACTGGACCCCGTCTGACGACGCGATGGTCGAAAATGCCATTCGCCGCGGCGCCACGCGCCGCGAGCTCTTGCAGATGATGCTGGCCGGCGGTGTCGCGCTTTCGGCCGGCGGCCTTGTTCTCGGTCGCGCATCCGAGGCTTTCGCGGCCACGCCGAAGACCGGCGGCCACCTGAAGGCGTCGGGCTGGTCGGCTTCGACCGCGGACACGCTCGATCCCGCAAAAGCCTCTCTCTCGACGGATTATGTCCGCTGCTGCGCGGTCTACAATCGCCTCACCTTCCTCGACAAGGCCGGCGTCACGCAGATGGAACTGGCCGAAAGCATCGAAAGCTCGGATGCCAAGGTCTGGACCGTCAAGCTGCGCTCCGGCGTCACCTTCCACGACGGCAAGACGCTCTCGGCGGACGACGTCGTCTTCTCGCTGATGCGCCACCTCGATCCGGACGTCGGCTCGAAGGTCAACTCGATCGCCAAGCAGATCGCCGATGTGAAGGCCGTCGATCCGCTGACCGTCGAGATCACGCTCGCCAGTCCGAACGCCGACCTGCCGACCATCCTGGCCATGCATCATTTCATGATCGTCAAGGACGGCACGACCGACTTCTCCACCGGTATCGGCACCGGCGCCTTCAAGCTCGAAAGCTTCGAGCCGGGCGTCAAGTCGATGATGGTCCGCAACGAGAACTACTTCAAATCCGAAGGTCCCTATCTCGACTCCTTCGAATATTTCGCGATCAGCGACGACAATGCCCGCGTCAACGCGCTGCTGTCGGGCGACATCCATCTCGCGGCGTCGATCAAGCCGCGGTCGATGAAGCTGGTGGAAAGCCAGCCCGGCTTCGTTCTGTCGCAGACCACCTCCGGCAACTATACCGACCTCAACATCCGTCTCGACATGGAGCCGGGCAGCAAGGCGGATTTCATCGCCGGCATGAAATACCTGATCAACCGCGAGGCGATCCAGAAATCGGTCATGCGCGGTCTCGCCGAAGTGGCGAACGACCAGCCGGTCTCCGCCGCCAGCATCTACCACAATGCCGACCTGAAGCCGAAGGCCTTCGATCCCGAAAAGGCGAAGTTCCACTTCGAGAAGTCCGGTCTGCTCGGCCAGTCGATCCCGATCGTCGCATCGGATGCCGCCACCTCCTCGGTCGACATGGCGACCGTCGTGCAGCAGTCCGGCGCCGAGATCGGCATGACCTTCGACGTCCAGCGCGTGCCGTCCGACGGCTACTGGTCGAACTACTGGCTGAAGGCCCCGGTCCATTTCGGCAACATCAACCCGCGCCCGACGCCCGACATCCTGTTCTCGCTGCTCTATGCCTCCGACGCGCCGTGGAACGAGAGCCAGTACAAGTCGAAGAAGTTCGACACGATGCTGGTCGAGGCACGCGGGCTGCTCGACCAGGCCAAGCGCAAGACCATCTACGACGAGATGCAGGTCATGGTCTCCGAAGAGGCCGGCACCGTCATCCCGGTCTTCCTGTCGAATGTCGATGCGCATTCGGCCAGCCTGAAGGGCCTTGAGGCCAATCCGCTCGGCGGCCAGATGGGCTATGCCTTCGCCGAATATGTCTGGCTGGAGAGCTAGCCGGCACCGGGACCGGTGGACGGGCGATGCCCCGCCCGCCGGTCTCTGACATCAGGGCGGGATTGCACCGGCACGTGGCCTTCCCGCCCTTTCGCCCCGCGGCATTGTCCGTCATCCTAATGCTCTATCCAGCAGGGGGCTGCCTTTTGAGAAAATATGTCCTCAATCTCGTTGCCGTCCGCCTGCTGATCGCCGGCCTGACGCTCTTGATCGTGTCCTGCGCGGTATTCTTCGCCACGGCGATGCTGCCCGGCGATACCGCCACGATCCTGCTCGGCCAGGCGGCGACGCCGGAGGCGATTGCGGGTCTGCGCAGCGCCATGCATCTCGACGAGCCGGCCTATCTGCGCTTCCTGCGCTGGCTTGGCGGACTTGCCACCGGCGACCTCGGCACGTCCTACGTCAACAATGTCGCCGTGGCCGACCTCATCGGCGGGCGCTTCGTCAACACGATGCGGCTTGCCGGCATCACCACGCTCTTCGCCGTGCCGCTGGCGCTGACGCTCGGCATCACCGCGGCGATGTTCCGCGGCTCGCTCTACGACCGCGTGGTGACGATCGTCACGATCGGCGTCATCTCGATCCCGGAATTCATGGTCGCCACCTCGGCCGTCCTGATCTTCGCCGTCTATCTGAAGTGGCTGCCGGCGCTCTCCTTTGCCAACGACGTCACGTCGATCTGGCAGATGCTCGAAATCTACGCCATGCCGGTCATCAGCCTGACCTTCGTCGTCGCCGCGCAGATGATCCGCATGACGCGCGCCGCCGTGATCGACACGATCAACACGCCCTATGTGGAGACCGCGCTGCTGAAGGGCGCGTCGCGTCCCCGCGTCGTGCTCCGCCATGCCCTGCCGAACGCCATCGGCCCGATCGTCAATGCCGTCGCCCTGTCGCTCTCCTATCTCGTCGGCGGCGTCATCATCGTCGAGACGATTTTCAACTATCCCGGCATCGCCAAGCTGATGGTCGATGGCGTTGCCACCCGCGACCTGCCGCTCATCCAGTCCTGCGCCATGATCTTCTGCATCGGCTACCTGACGCTGATCACGCTCGCGGACATCGTTGCCATCCTGGCCAACCCGAGGCTGCGCTGACCATGACCCCATCCGTCACCCTTTCGCAAAAGCTCGGCTACCGCTTCAGCTGGGTCGGCATGATCGGCCTTTCGGTCATCCTCTTCTGGGCGATCGTCGCGCTGATTGCGCCGCATATCATCCCGCATCCGGTCGGCGAGATCGTCGACGAGGACTATTTCGGGCCGATCAGCGAGCGCTTCTGGCTGGGCTCTGACTATCTCGGTCGCGACATGCTCTCCCGGGTCCTGATGGGCGCCCGCTACACCGTCGGCATCTCGCTTGCCGCCGTCTCCATCGCCTGTTTCTCCGGCGTCGTGCTGGGCATGGCGGCGGCCGTCATCGGCGGATGGTTCGACACGATCCTGAGCCGCTTCCTCGATGCGATGAACTCCATCCCGAGCAAGCTCTCCGGCCTCGTCGTCGTCGCGGCGGTCGGCTCGTCGATCAGCGTGCTGGTCGCAACGCTCGCCGTCATCTACACGCCGGGCGCCTACCGCTTCGCCCGGGCGCTCGCCGTCAACATCAACACGATGGACTACATCACCGTTGCCCGCACGCGCGGCGAAGGCATCCTCTACATCATCGGCTCGGAGATCCTGCCGAACATCATCGGCCCTGTTCTCGCCGACCTCGGCCTGCGCTTCGTCTTCATCGTGCTCCTGCTGTCCGGCCTCTCCTTCCTCGGCCTCGGCGTGCAGCCGCCCTATGCGGACTGGGGCGCGCTGGTGCACGAGAATGTCGGCGGCCTGCCCTTCGGCGCGCCCGCCGTCATCGTGCCGTCGCTGGCGATCGCCAGCCTGACGATCAGCGTCAACCTCTTGATCGACAACCTGCCGCAGAAAATCCGCGACCGGAGCGCCTAGATGGAAAACCTCGTCGAAATCCGTGACCTGAAGGTCGAGGCCACCACCGATTCCGGCCGCCGCGTCGAGATCATCAAGGGCGTCAGCCTCGACATCGCGCCGGGCGAGATCGTCGCGCTGATCGGCGAGAGCGGATCGGGCAAGACGACGATCGCGCTGACGCTGATGGGATATACCCGCACCGGCTGCCGGCTTTCGGGCGGCAGCGTCCGGGTCGGCGGACGGGACATGGTGACGCTCAGCGAAAAGCAGCGCGCGGCGATCCGCGGCACCGAGGTCTCCTACGTGCCGCAATCGGCCGCCGCCGCCTTCAATCCGGCCATGCGGATCATCGACCAGGTGACGGAGGTCACCCGCATCCACGGGCTGATGCCGGCCGAGGAGGCGAGACGCAAGGCCATCGACCTCTTCCGCGCGCTTTCGCTGCCCGATCCGGAGAATATCGGCGAGCGCTTCCCGCACCAGGTCTCCGGCGGCCAGTTGCAGCGCCTGTCCGCGGCGATGGCGCTGATCGGCGATCCCGATCTCGTCATCTTCGACGAGCCGACGACGGCGCTCGACGTCACCACCCAGATCGAGGTGCTGCGGGCCTTCAAGTCCGTCATGAAAGCGGGCGACATTGCCGGCGTCTATGTCTCGCACGATCTCGCCGTCGTCGCCCAGATCGCCGACCGCATCGTCGTGCTGCGCAACGGCGAGGTGCAGGAGACCGGCACGACCGCCGACATCCTGTCGAAGGCGACGCATCCCTATACGCGCGAACTTCTGGCCGCCTTCGAGCCGAAGCCGCATGGCGGCGCCGCAGATGCCGGGCAGGAGAAGAAGCCGCTTCTCGAAATCAGCGGCCTTCTCGCCGGCTACGGGCCGGTGCAGGCCGACGGCCTGCCGCTGGTGCGCGCCGTCCAGGACGCCAGCCTTGTCGTCGAGAGGGGCCGCAATCTCGGCATCATCGGCGAATCCGGCTGCGGCAAGTCCACCCTTGCCCGCGCCATCGCCGGCATCCTGCCCGCATCGCAGGGCTCGATGACCTTCGACGACCGCGCGCTTGCCCGTTCGGCCCGCCAGCGCAGCCGCGACCAGCTGCGCGAATTGCAGATCGTCTTCCAGTATGCCGACACGGCGCTGAACCCGGCAAAATCCATCGAGGAGATCCTCGGCCGGCCGCTTACCTTCTATCACGGCATGAAGGGCAAGGCGCGCGACATCAGGATCGACCAGTTGCTCGACATGGTGCACCTGCCGAAGACGCTCCGGCATCGCCGCCCCGCCGAACTGTCCGGCGGGCAGAAACAGCGCGTCAATTTCGCCCGCGCACTTGCCGCCGAGCCGAAGCTGATCCTCTGCGACGAGGTGACGTCCGCGCTCGACACCGTGGTCGCCGCCGCCGTCATCGATCTGCTCAAGGAATTGCAGCGCGAGCTTTCGCTCTCCTACATCTTCATCAGCCACGACCTTTCGGTGGTCGAGGCGATCTGCGACCAGATCGTCGTGATGTATGCCGGCCGCAAGGTCGAGGAGATCACGCCATCAGGCCTGAAGGCCCCGCAGCACCCCTATTCGCAACTGCTGTTTTCCTCGGTCCCGAAGCTCGATCCGGGCTGGCTCGATGCACTGGAACTCGATCCGGAGCTCGTCAAGGCCTACGGCCACCAGTAAGGCCGGCGGCTTTTCGCGACGGTGCTAAAGCGGGAACAGGCTGGTCAGCGGCATATGCGCCTTGACGATCGGCGATTTCAGCACGACGAAGCTGAAATACTTGTCGATGCCGATGTCCATGTCGGTCAGCCGCTCCATGATCATCTGGTATTCGCCGATGCCGGCGGTGACGAATTTCAGGAGATAGTCGTAACCGCCCGAGACCAGATGGCATTCGATCACCTGGTCGATCTTCTCGACGGCCGCCAGGAAACGGGCGAAGTCGATCTGGCGGTGATTCTTCAGCGTGATCTCGGTGAAGACGGTCAGCGTCTGGCCAAGCTTGCCGACATTGATCTGCGCCGAATAGCCCTCGATATAGCCCTCCTGCTGCAGCTTCTTGACCCGCATCAGGCAGGGGCTGGGCGACAGGTTCACCAGATCGGCAAGCTCGACATTGGTGATGCGGCCGTTCTTCTGCAGCTCGTAGAGAATCTTGATGTCGATGCGATCGAGTTTCATCCACGGATTCTCCGGCGGCGGCGACTGTGCGGCCAAATTTTATGCTGCGAATTTCGAGAGTCGAGCTTAACACCATGGCAGAGCTTGTCTAATCCATTCTGCGTCGGCAAAGCCGGTACGATCGGCGGCATTGCTGGCCCGCAACGGAATCTTCTGCTGCAACGGCCCGATGTGCGGCACCCTCGTTTCGCACAGGCCTTTATGCTCCATGACGACACCGGAGACAGAGACCCATGCCCGCACCGCTGACGCTTGTCGAAACGCCGGATGACCTGCCGCAGGCGGCGGACGCCGTCGTCATCGGCGCGGGCATCGTCGGCATCTTCACGGCCTACTATCTGGCGAAGCGCGGGCTGAAGGTCGTCGTGGTCGAGAAGGGCCGCGTCGGCGCCGAACAGTCGAGCCGCAACTGGGGCTGGTGCCGTCAGCAGAACCGCGACGCGCGCGAACTGCCGATGGCGACGAAGAGCCTCGACCTCTGGGAGAGCTTCGCCGCCGAGACCGGCGAGGACACCGGCTTCCGCCGCTGCGGCCTGCTCTATCTGAGCGACGACGAGGCGGAGCTTGCGGGATGGGCGCGCTGGCGGGATTTCGCCCGCGGCGTCGGCGTCACGACGCACATGCTGGATAGCGCCGCGGCGAGCGAGCGCGGCAAGGCGACCGGCCGCATCTGGAAGGGCGGCGTCTTTTCCCCGAGCGACGGCACGGCCGACCCGGCCAATGCCGCACCCGCCGTCGCCCGCGCCATCCTCAAGCTCGGCGGCACGGTGCGGCAGGGTTGCGCGGCGCGCGGCATCGAGACCGAGGGCGGGCGGCTGTCGGCCGTCGTCACCGAGCACGGCACGATCCGCACGAAGACCGCGATCCTCTCCGGCGGCGCCTGGGCCTCTTCCTTCTGCCGGCAATACGGCATCCGCTTTCCGCAGGCCGCGATCCGCTCGTCGATCCTCGCCGTCGCGCCCGGCGATGGCGACCTTCCCGATGCGCTGCACACGGCGCGCGTCTCGGTCACCCGGCGCGGCGACGGCGGCCATACGCTCGCGATCAGCGGACGTGGACGCGTCGATCCAACACCGCAGCAGTTGCGCTTTGCACCGCAGTTCCTGCCGATGTTCCTCCGCCGCTGGAGGAGCCTATCGCCCGGCGGGCTCGAAGGCTGGCGGAGCGGCCATGAGAGCCTGACGCGCTGGCGGCTCGACCGGCCGACGCCGATGGAGCGCATGCGCATCCTCGACCCGGCCGTCGATGCGGGAACGATCCGGCTCATCTATGCACGCGCCGGCGAGTTGCTGCCGGCGCTGAAGGGCCGGCGCATCACTGCCAACTGGGCCGGCTATATCGACTCGACGCCCGACGGCGTGCCGGCGATCGGCGAGACGACGGCGGTTCCCGGCCTCATCCTCGCCGCCGGCTTCAGCGGCCACGGCTTCGGCATCGGCCCCGGCGCCGGCCACCTGATCGCCGACCTCGTCACCGGCAGCGCACCCTTGGTCGATCCCCATCCCTACCATCCGGACCGTTTCACGAACGCCGCCTGGGGCAAGGTCGCGGATTTCTGAGAGCGCATAGGACGAACGCTTGCGGCGCCGACGGCAAAATTTCTGGCGGCGGCCATTGATCGCCCGGCGCCGCTTCGTGCTATCAGGGCACAGGCCCCTCGCGCAGTTCCTGGAAACCCATGCGAAATCTACCCGCGCTTTCGGCGATGAAGGTCTTTGAAGTGGTCGGCCGGACGCGAAGCTTCACGCGTGCCGCCCAGTTGCTGAACCTGACGCAGAGCGCCGTCAGCCGGCAGGTGCGCAATCTCGAGGCCCAGCTCGGCGAAGACCTCGTCATCCGCCGCCACCACGATCTCGAATTGACGCGGGCCGGCGCGGACCTGCTGGCAACGCTGCAGCAGGCGTTCCAGCAGGTCGAGCAGACGGTGCGCACGATCACCGACAAGAACAACCGCAACCGCCTGCGCATCAACGCGCCGCCGACCTTTGCCCGGCGCTGGCTGATGCCGCGGCTCGCGCGGTTGCGCGCGGCCCTGCCGGAGATCGACCTCAGCCTCAGCACCGATCTCGGCGACAGCCTGGCCGAGAGCGGCCTGCTCGACTGCGCCATCCGCTTCGGCGACGGCGAATGGCCCATGCTGCAATCGCGCATCCTGCTGAACGAGCGTCACATCGCGGTCTGCGCGCCTGCCCTCTTGGAGGCGACCAGGAAAGACGGCGGGATCGATCTGTCCGCCTGCACCTTCCTGCATGTGCTGGCCTCCGGAGACCAGCGCTACCGGACCTGGCAGCACTGGCTGGACGCCGCCGGCCTCGCCGCGACGGATGTGCGCGGCGGCCTGGAATTCGACTTGCAGGATCTGGCGATCGAGGCGGCCTGCGGCGGGCTCGGCGTCGCCGTGGTCGACCGGTCCATGGTGACCCGGCAGCTCGACAGCGGCCAACTCGTCCCCCTCCTCGATGTCGAGGTCAAGGGCCATGAATCCTACTGGCTGGTGACCCGCACCGACCAGCCGGAACCGCCTGTTGTCACGCGTTTCCGGGCGTGGCTGACGGCGGAGATTGCCAGCGAAAACGTCCCTTCGGCGAATTAAGCCCGAAGATGCAGAACATTCGTTTTTCGAATGTTCGACCCGACAATAAGTCGCTTGCGGACGAAGGGGCATGCCGCCTTTAATCGTCGCGACTGACGTGAATTCGGGTGAGCATCATGACGCAGCATCGCAACTTCATCGGCGGACGATTTGTCGAACCCTCGGCCTCGACTACCATCGAGGTCCGCAACCCGGCCAGCGGGCAGGTCTTCGCCAGCGTGCCCGCCGCAAGCGATGCCGAGGTCACCGACGC
>CAMPIK010000024.1 GCA_946886325.1 uncultured Shinella sp. | reverse complement strand
GGCGCCTGCGCCTACGGCACCGAGACCATGCACGTGCTGCGCGCCGAGAAGGGCTACATCATCGTCGGGCAGGACACCGACGGCACGGTGACGCCCTTCGACGCCGGCGTCGGCTGGGCGGTCTCGAAGAAGAAGACTGATTTCGTCGGCGTCCGCGGTCTCAAGCGGCCCGATCTCGTCAAGGAAGGCCGCAAGCAGCTTGTCGGCCTCATGACCAAGGACCCGAAGGTCGTGCTCGAGGAAGGCGCGCAGATCGTCGCCGATCCGAACGAGCCGAAGCCGATGACCATGCTCGGCCACGTGACCTCGTCCTACTGGTCGGAGAACTGCGGGCGCTCGATCGCGCTGGCGCTGGTCGCCGGCGGGCAGGCGAAAATGGGCCAGACGCTCTATGTGCCGATGCCGGACCGCACGATTGCGGTCGAGGTGACCGACATGATCTTCATCGACAAGGAAGGGAGCCGCCTCAATGGCTAACCAGGCACTTCGCAAGGCGCCGCTCGCCGGCTTTGACGGCGGCTCGGCCGCCGCCCGCGTCACGCCGGAAATGCCGGCGACCCGGCTTTCGCTCAGGGCACGGGCAGAGGATGTCGGCGCGCTGTCTTCAGCGCTCGGCCTGCCATTGCCGACACGGCCGAAGACCTCGGCCTCGTCGAACGGCCGTCACGCGCTCTGGCTCGGGCCGGACGAGTGGCTGCTGATCGACGAGAACGAGGCGGACATGATGGCGCTTGCCGCATCGTCCGGCGTGCTGCACTCGGCAACCGACGTCTCCCACCGCAACACCGCCATCCTCGTCTCGGGGCCGAAGGCGGCAGAAGCGGTCGCCAGCGCCTGCCCGCACGACCTGTCGCCGGCATCCTTCCCGGTCGGGGCCTGCGCGCGCACGGTACTCGGCAAGATCGAGGTCATCGTCTACCGGACCGGCGAACAGGCCTATCGCGTCGAATGCTGGCGCTCATTCTCGACCTATGCCTTCGGCATTCTGGAGGAAGGCGCCGAGGACGCAGGTCACCAGTGAACGGCATCAGCCCAGATGCAACAGATCGCTACCGAGGTTTTGGAGC
Source organism: uncultured Shinella sp. (assembly GCA_946886325.1). Next base: position 10,755 of record CAMPIK010000024.1, on the reverse strand, counting down.
GGCATGACTTCGACGTCGTGAGGTGCGGGGAACAATTCGGTGCCAGGGTAGACGACGATGCGTCGTTCTGGCTTCAGGTCCTCGCAGGCGATGTGAAAGCCTTTTTCCACGCTGGGTGAAAGGCTTCGCTTGATCTCTATTGCCCATGGCTTCCTGCCGGGAAGTGTCAGAAGCAGGTCTATCTCCGCTCCGGCGGCCGTCCGGTAGAAATTTGCCTCCGTTCCGGTTGGAGAAGCAGCGATCAGGGTCTCGATCACGAAGCCCTCCCAGGTGGCGCCTGCAATGGGGTTCGCGAGCAGATCCTCAAAGGTCGCTACGCCGAGAAGCGCATGTACGATGCCACTGTCGCGGACGTAGGTCCGCGGCGATTTGACGAGGCGTTTTCCTGTGTTGGCATGCCATGGCTTCAGCCGCCTGACGAGAAGAAGATCGACCAGAAGATCGAGGTAGGAGGCGACCGTTTTGCCATCGACGCCAAGCGAACGGGCAAGGTCCGCGGCATTCAGCAGTGCGGACTGGCGGTGAGCCAGCATCGTCCAGAAGCGTCTCAGGGTTTCCGCCGGTATTCGGGGGCCAAATTGAGGGATGTCGCGTTCAAGATAGGTTCGGACAAAGTCCTGTCGCCAGCGCAGGCTTGCCCGATCATTCGATGACAATAAACTCTCCGGAAACCCTCCTCGCAGCCAGAGCCTATCGAGGCTTGCGCTGTCGACTTCCATGCCATCGATCGGGGACATTTCAAGATAGGAAATGCGGCCGGCCAGGGTTTCTCCCGTTTGACGCAGCAGATCGATGGATGCTGAACCCAACAGAAGAAAGTGCCCGCTTCGCCGACCCGCCCGCCGCGTCCTGTCGATCAGTCCCCGGAGGTTTCTGAATAAGTCCGGAAGCCGGTGCACTTCATCGAGAATGACCAATTTGTCCTGATGCCGGGCGAGGTAGAGTTCCGGCTCCGCGAGCTTTGTGCGGTCTGCATCAGATTCGAGATCGAGATAGAGCGAGGCTCGAGCTTGCCCGATCTCCAGCGCAAGCGTCGTCTTGCCGACCTGCCGAGGGCCGAGCAGCGCTATCGCCGGGCTTTCATCCAGCAAAGTTGCAAGTTGGCTTGCGATGCGACGCTTAATCATCCTTGCAATTATGGAGTTTGATTCCAGTTTTGCAAGGATGATTCGTATCAGACGTCAGCCGGCCGGTCCTTCGGGTCGAACTGGATGATGGTGATCCAGTTGGCGGTGAGCGCCGGTTTGCGCTCGCCCTCGATATCGACGGTCACGTCGTAGGTCACCATCAGCATGCCGGCGCCGCGAAAGCGGGCCTCGGCCATGGTGAAACGGCCGCGCACCTTGGCGCCGCTCTTCACCGGCGTCATGAAGCGCACCTTGTCGAAACCGTAGTTGATGCCCATCGTCTGCTCGATGACGCGCGGCAGGCAGTCGAAGTTCATCGCTGACAGCAGCGACAGCGACAGGAAGCCATGCGCGATGGTGCCGCCGAAGGGTGTTTCCGCAGCGGCGCGGGCCGGGTCGGTGTGGATGAACTGGTGGTCGTCGGTTGCTTCCGCGAAGCGGTCGATCATCGTCTGGTCGACGGTGATCCATTTCGATATCCCGATCTCCTTGCCGATCAGGTCCTTGACGTCACTCAGGTGGATACGGGGCGGCATGGAACCTTCCTGTCATACGCGAAACGTCCTCCACCAGCGTTCATAGCGCGGTGGCGGGCCTTCGCAACAGAATTTCAGTGCGTCTCGACAAAGAATTCGACGCTGCGCGGCGAGAGTGCCGAAAGCGGGGCGTCGGATGGGCCTGTGACCGCTACCCAGCCTGTCCCGCGCGATGGCGGAAGCGAAAGCGGCTGTTCGCCGCGGGTGCGATTGAAGGCGATTGCCAGGCGGACGGAGGCCTTCTGTTCCACGTCTTCCGTCGTCAGCACCATCAGCAGGCAGCCGGCCATCGCGTCTTCCCAGTCGCCGACCGTCATCGGCTGGCCTTTCAGGGTCAGCCATTCCACCTCGCCCTCGCCGCTGAAGAAGGCGAGTTCGCCAAGCGCCGGAAAGCGCTTGCGCAGCCGTGCGAGGCGGCCCGTATGCTCGATCAGTGTCTCGTCCACCGCCGACCAGTCGAGCCAGGTGATGGTATTGTCCTGGCAATAGGCATTGTTGTTGCCGCGCTGGCTGCGGCCTGCCTCGTCGCCGGCCGTCAGCATGATCGTGCCGCGCGAGGCAAAGAGGCTGGAGAGCATGGCCTTGACGTCGCGGCGCCGGGCCTCGCGGATGGACGGGTCGTCGGTCGCGCCTTCCGCTCCGTTGTTCCAGGAGTGGTTCTCGTTGTGGCCGTCGCGATTGTCCTCGCCGTTCGCCTCGTTGTGCTTCACCGCATGGGAGACCATGTCCATCAGCGTGAAGCCGTCATGGGCCGCGAGGAAATTGACGCTTCGCGTCGTCCGGCCGCCGTGGCGCGAGAAAATGTCTGATGACCCGCTGAGAACGGTGGCGAAGGCGCCCAGCCGATGGGCATCGCCGCGCCAGAACATGCGCATGTCGTCGCGGAAGCGGTCGCTCCACTCGAGGAAGGGAGCGGGGAAATTGCCGAGTTGGTAGCCGCCGGGACCGATATCCCAGGGCTCGGCAATCAGGATGCGGTCCTTCAGCAGCGGATCGTCGCGCATGGCGCGGAAGAGTGCTGCCTCCGGGTCGAATCCACCGCTGTCGCGGCCGAGGATCGAGGCCAGGTCGAAGCGGAAACCGTCGACGCCGGCATGCGCAACGAAATGCCGGAGGCAATCGATGATCAGCCGGCCGACGACCGGGTTCTCGCAGGCAATCGTGTTGCCGCAGCCGGTGTCGTTGATGAGTTCGCCGGGGCTGTCGGCCGGATGGCGATAATAGGTGAGATTGTCGAGCCCGCGCATCGAGAGCGTGGCGCCGTGGCGGTCGCTCTCGCCGGAGTGGTTGAAGACGAGGTCGAGTATGACGCCGATGCCCTCATCCCGAAGTGTCGCAACGGTCGCGGCCAGTTCGGCGATGCCACCCGGCACCAGCCGCGGGTCGAGCGCCATCATGGCAATAGGGTTATAGCCCCAGCTGTTGGACAGGCCGAGCGGCGGCAGGTGGCGCTCGTCGATCCAGGCGGTGATTGGCATCAGTTCGACGGCATCGACGCCGATGCGTTTCAGGTGGGCAATGACTGCCGGATGGGCAAGGGCCGCGACGGTGCCGCGCATCGCCTCGGGAATATCCGGATGCAGCATGGTGAAGGCGCGCACGGCGATTTCGTAGATGACGCCGCCCGGCTTGAAGACTGGCGGCTGCGGTGCGACGGGTGAAGCGGCCGTCACGATCGCCTTGGGAACGAGGCCTGCCGTTTCCTCGCCGAAGAGCGTCAGCCGGCCGTCATGCACGAAGGGGCGGTCGAGATGCGTGGCATAGGGATCGACCAGAAGCTTGGACGGATCGAACCACAGGCCGTGGTCGGGAGCGTAGATGCCAGCGGCGCGATAGCCGTAGCGCGTGCCCGGCCCGGCGCCCTCGAAGAAGACGCGGTGGAACCCGGTCTCGTCGCGACCCATTGTCAGGCGGCAGAATTCGTCGTTTCCAGCCTCGTCGAACAGGCAGAGTTCGACACGTGAAGCGTCGCGCGAATAGACGGAAAACTCGACTCCGTCGCCGGAGATCGTTGCGCCCGGGGCGAAGGATGGGCTGGTCGGCATGATCCCCGCTGCCACGCTCACGTGATGACGCTCGGGGCGTCGCGGCCGGTTCGTTCCGCGATGCCGGCGATCGTGTCGGCGACGGTGATCAGGTCGGCGAGCGCTTCCTGGGTCTCTACGTCATGGCGCGCCGGATCGGGCTCATACCGCTCGATATAGACGCGCAGCGTGGCGCCCGACGTGCCGGTGCCCGACAGGCGGAAGACGACGCGGGAGCCGCCCTGAAACAGGATGCGGATGCCCTGGTTCCGGCTGACCGACTTGTCGACCGGGTCGTGATAGGCGAAGTCGTCGGCCGTGGCGACGGTGAGATCGCCGAAGGACTGGCCGGGCAGGCTCTCCAGTTTCTCGCGCAGGGCGGTCACAAGGCCGTTCGCTGCGTCGGAATCGACCTCTTCGTAGTCGTGGCGCGAGTAATAGTTTCGGCCGTAGGTTGCCCAGTGCCGCCGGACAATGTCGAGCACGCTTTCCTTGCGGACCGCCAGAATGTTGAGCCAGAGCAGCACGGCCCAGAGACCGTCCTTCTCGCGCACATGGTCGGAGCCGGTGCCGGCGCTCTCCTCGCCGCAGATCGTCGCCATGCCGGCGTCGAGCAGGTTGCCGAAGAATTTCCAGCCGGTCGGCGTCTCGTAAAGGCCGATGCCGAGTTTTTCGGCGACGCGGTCGGCTGCACCGCTCGTCGGCATCGAGCGGGCGATGCCGGCGAGGCCCTTGGCGTATCCGGGCGCGAGATGCGCATTGGCGGCCAGCAGTGCCAGGCTGTCGGAGGGCGTGACGAAGATGCCCTTGCCTATGATGAGGTTGCGGTCGCCGTCGCCATCGGATGCCGCGCCGAAGTCGGGCGCGTCGGGCGCCATCATCGCCTCGTAGAGCGCGCGGGCATGAACAAGGTTCGGATCCGGGTGATGCCCGCCGAAATCGGGCAGCGGCATGAAGTTGAGCACCGAGCCCTTCGGGGCGCCGAGGCGCTTCTCGATAATCTCCTTGGCATAGGGGCCGGTCACGGCGCTCATCGCGTCGAAGACGACGCGGAACCCGCCGGCAAACATCTTGCGGATGGCATCGAAGTCGAAGAGCCGTTCCATCAGTTCGGCATAGTCCGTCACCGGGTCGATGACGTTGACCGCCATGCCGGCGACATCCTGCGTGCCCTCGTGATCGAGGTTGATATCCGGCACGTCGGCGATCTTGTAGCGGTCGATCACCTTGCTGCGGGCATAGACCGCGTCGGTGATCTTCTCCGGGGCCGGGCCGCCATTGGCGATATTGTACTTGATGCCGAAATCCTCGGTCGGCCCGCCGGGATTGTGGCTTGCGGACAGCACGAGCCCGCCGAAGGCCTCGTATTTGCGGATGATGTTCGAGGCGGCGGGCGTCGAGAGGATGCCGCCGCGGCCGACCATGACACTGCCGAAGCCGTTGGCAGCGGCCATCTTGATCGCGATCTGGATGACCTCGCGGTTGTAGAAACGCACGTCGCCGCCGATCACCAGCGTCTTGCCCTCGAAGCCTTCGAGCGACTCGAAGATCGACTGGATGAAGTTCTCGGCATAGTTCGTCTGCTGGAAGACCGGCACCTTCTTGCGCAGGCCGGATGTGCCGGGCTTCTGGTCGCCGTAGGGGGTGGTTTCGACGGTCCTGATCATGTCATCGTCTCGCAAGCAGGCTGGAGTAGAGGTCGGCATAACGCTCGGCGCTTCGTTCCCACGAAACATCCGATTTCATGCCCTGGTTCTGGAGGCGCGCCCAGACCTTCGGCTCGCGATAGGCCTTGAAGACGCGGCGGAGCGCCTGTCTGAGGCCCTCCGTGGTGATGGGGGTGAACTGGAAGCCGGTCGCGACCCGTGCCGCCAGCGCCGCCTCGTTGGCGTCGATCACCGTGTCGGCAAGCCCGCCGGTGCGGGCAACGACGGGAATGCAGCCGTAGCGCAGGCCGTAGAGCTGCGTCAGGCCGCAGGGCTCGAAGCGCGAGGGGATGAGGATTGCGTCGGCGCCGGCCTGCATGAGGTGCGACAGCGGCTCGTTGTAGCCGATGACGATGCCGATGCGGCCGCGGTGGCGCGAGGCGGCCGCAAGCAGCGCGCCTTCGAGACCCTGGTCGCCCGAGCCGAGAACGGCAAGCTTGCCGCCCTCCGAGACGATCCAGTCGGCGACTTCAGCGATCAGGTCGATGCCCTTCTGCCAGGTCAGGCGGCTGATGACGCAGAAGATCGGGCCGTCATCCTGGCCGAGGCTGAAGCGTTCCGCGACCGCGCGGCGGTTGACGGCCCGTTGCCGCAGCGCTCCCGGGGTGTAGTTGCTGGACAGATCCGGGTCCGTCGCCGGGTTCCAGATGTCGGTATCGATGCCGTTGACGATGCCCGTCAGATCGGAGGAGCGGGCATTGATCAGGCCTTCGAGACCCATGCCGAAATCCGGCGTCATGATCTCGTGCGCATAGGAGGGGCTGACCGTCGTGATCGCCCAGGCCGTGCGCAGGCCGCCCTTCAGGAAACCCACGTCGCCGTAATATTCCAGCCCATCGACGGTGAAGGCTTCGGCGGGCAGGCCGAGGCGGGCAAAGATCTGCGGCCCGAACTGGCCCTGAAAGGCGAGGTTGTGCACCGTCAGGATGTTCGGGATGTGGGGAAGACCGTTGAACCGCATATAGACCGGCACCATCGCAGCCTGCCAGTCGTGGGCATGCACGATGTCCGGCCGCCAGTCGGCGAGCAGGCCGCCGGCGATCAGGTGGCCGGCAAGCGAGAGCGCGGCGAAACGCTGCCAGTTGTCGGGAAAATCCTTGCCCGTCGCGTCGGTATAGGGGCCGCCCGTGCGATCGAAGAAGGCCGGCGCGTCGAGCACGAGCATGTCGAGCCCATCGTGCATGACGGCAAGGATCCGCGCCTCTTCTCCGAGCAGATCGGCAAGCGCGGCGACCTCCACCGGATTTTCCAACTGCTGCATCACGGCGGGGTAGCCGGGCACCAGGGTGCGCATCCGGATGCCCTTGCCCCTCAGCGCAAGCGGCAGCGCGCCCGCCACGTCGGCGAGGCCCCCCGTCTTGATCAGGGGAAAGACTTCGGATGCCACCGAAAGGATGTTCATTGCTGCCGGGTCCTAGAGATCCAGTTTGTCGATCATGGCCTGGGTGATCAGGCAAATGCCTCCGCTCGACAGGCGGAAGCGCTTGGCGTCAAGTTCGGGGTCCTCGCCGACGATCAGCCCCTCGGGGATGACAACGCCGCGGTCGATCACGACGTTGCGCAACTGCGCGCGGCGCCCGACCCGCACGTCCGGCAGGACCACGGCCCCTTCGAGGCGCGAATAGGAATTGGCGCGCACGCCGGTAAAGAGCAGGCTCTTCTGCAGCGACGACCCCGAGATGATGCAGTCGCCCGAAACCAGCGAGGAGATTGCCGAGCCGCGGCGGTTTTCGTCGTCATGCACGAATTTCGCCGGCGGCTTGATCTCGGCGAAGGTCCAGATCGGCCAGGTGCTGTCGTAGATGTCGAGTTCGGGCGTCACGTCGGTGAGGTCGATATTCGCCTGCCAATAGGCATCGACCGTTCCGACGTCGCGCCAGTAGGCCTCGCGCTCGAAATCCGAGCGCACGCAGGAGGCGGTGAAGCGATGCGCGACGGCTTTGCCGTGCTCGACGATATAGGGAATGATGTCCTTGCCGAAGTCGCGGCTCGAATTCGGATCGGCCGCATCGCGGCGCAGCAGGTCCATCAGGAACTTCGTGTGGAAGACATAGATGCCCATGGAGGCGAGCGCCATGTCGGGATTGCCGGGGATGGCCGGCGGATCGGCGGGCTTTTCGACGAAGGCGATGATCTCGTCCTTCTCGTTGACATGCATGACGCCGAAGCCGGTCGCTTCCATGCGCGGGACTTCCAGGCAGCCGATCGTCACCTGCGCGCCGGAATCGACGTGCTGCTGGAGCATCAGTTCGTAGTCCATCTTGTAGATATGGTCGCCGGCGAGGATGACCATGTATTCGACGCCGTAATCCTCGATGATGTCGATGTTCTGGTAGACGGCGTCGGCGGTGCCCTCGTACCACTGCGTCTCGGAGACGCGCTGGCTGGCCGGAAGGATGTCGAAGCTCTCGTTTCGTTCCGGGCGGAAGAAGTTCCAGCCGCGCTGCAGATGGCGGATCAGCGAATGGGCCTTGTATTGCGTCGCAACGCCGATGCGCCGGATGCCGGAATTCAGCGCGTTGGAGAGCGCAAAATCGATGATGCGGGCCTTGCCGCCGAAATAGACGGCCGGTTTTGCCCGGCGATCCGTCAGTTCCTTGAGGCGGCTGCCGCGACCGCCGGCGAGCACATAAGCCATCGCATCACGCGCAAGGGGTTGTATCCGCTTCTGCTCCATCATGTCCTCCCGACAGTCGTTATATGTCCTGTTCCAGCATCAGCGTCGCCAGCGGGGGCAGGGTGATTGCAGCCGAAACGGTTCCCTTGTTGTCTTTCGTAGCCTGAACGGCGCCCCCATTGCCTTTGCCGCTTCCTCCGTAGATTTCGGCATCGGTGTTGAGGATCTCCTTCCACCTGCCCTCCACCGGCAGGGGGATGGAGTAGTTCTCCCGGTAGACCGGGGTGAAGTTGGTGATCACGGCGATCATCTTCTCGCCGGGCGCCTTGCGCAGCCAGGCGAAGACCGAATTGTTGCTATCGTCGGCGATCAGCCACTCGAAGCCCTCGCCCTCGCAATCGCGTGCATGCAGCGCCGGCTTGCGGCGATAGGTGCCGTTCAGGTCGCGCACCAGCCGGCGCATGCCTTCGTGCAGCGGATATTCCAGGAGGTTCCAGTCGAGCGACTTCTCCTCGCTCCACTCCTGCCACTGGGCGAATTCCTGGCCCATGAAGAGCAGCTTCTTGCCGGGATAGCCCCACATGAAGCCGTAATAGGCGCGCAGATTGGCGAACTTCTGCCAGTCGTCGCCGGCCATCTTGGCGATCAGCGAGCCTTTGCCGTGCACCACCTCGTCATGCGACAGCGGCAGCACGAAATTCTCGGTGAAGGCGTAGAGCAGGCCGAAGGTCATGTCGTTGTGGTGGTGCTTGCGGTGCACGGGCTCGCGCGACAGGTATTGCAGCGTGTCGTGCATGAAGCCCATGTTCCACTTGAAGCCGAAGCCGAGCCCGCCTTCGTGAACCGGGTGGGAGACTTTCGGCCAGGACGTGGATTCCTCGGCAATCGTCAGGATGCCGGGATGGCTGCCATAGACATGGGTATTCATCGACTGGAGAAAGCGCACCGCCTCCAGGTTTTCGTTGCCGCCATACTCGTTGGGGATCCATTCGCCGTGCTTGCGTGAATAGTCGAGATAGAGCATCGAGGCGACCGCATCGACGCGCAGCCCGTCGAGATGGAATTTCTCGGCCCAGTAGAGCGCATTGTTGATGAGATAGGCGAGCACTTCCAGCCGGCCGAAATTGTAGATCGCCGTGTTCCAGTCGGGATGGAAGCCCTTGCGCGGGTCCTCGTGCTCGTAGAGCGCCGTGCCGTCGAACCAGCGCAGGCCATGTTCGTCGGTCGGGAAATGCGCCGGCACCCAGTCGAGGATGACGCCGATGCCGACCTTGTGACAGCCGTTGACGAAACGGGCGAAGCCTTCCGGCTCGCCGAAGCGGGCGGTCGGGGCGTAGAGGCCGGTCGTCTGGTAGCCCCAGGAGGGGTCGAAGGGATATTCGGTGATCGGCAGGAACTCGATATGGGTGAAGCCCATGTCGACGCAATAGGGGATGAGCCGGTCGGCCATCTCGTCCCAGGTCAGCATCTCGCCATTGTCGCGGCGCTGCCAGGAGGCGGCATGCACCTCGTAGATCGAGATCGGCTGACGGCGCGCATCGATGCTCGCCCAATGGGCGCGGTGCGCCTCGTCGTCCCAGATCTGGGCGATCTGGCCCGTCGTCATCGATGCCGTGTTCGGCCGCAGTTCGGAGCGTCGCGCGAAGGGGTCGGCCTTCAGCGGCAGGAGTTCACCGTCCTTGCCGACGATTTCGTATTTATAGGCATGGCCTTCCGTGATGCCGGGCAGGAAGATTTCCCAGATGCCGGTGTCGCGCCGCAGCCGCATCACGTGGCGGCGTCCGTCCCACGCGTTGAAATTCCCGACGATGGAGACGCGCTGGGCGTTCGGCGCCCAGACGGCGAAGTGGAACCCGTCGATGCCATCCTGCTGATGGGGATGGGCGCCCATCTTCTCGAAGAGCCGGAGGTGGGAGCCTTCGCGGATATAGTAGTCGTCCATCGGCCCCATCACGGGACCGAAGGAATAGGGATCGACGACGATCCATTCGCCGCCATCGTTCTTCGCCCGGTAGCGCACCGGCTGTTGCTTGCGGATGGAAAGCGGTCCGGCGAAGATGCCCGCCGGATCGAGCTGCGTCAGTTCGCCGATCTCCTTGCCGGTCAGCGTTTCAGCCGTCACCGATACGGCCGACGGAATGAAACAGCGGGCGACGAACGTGTCGCCGACCGCGTGTACGCCGAGCACGGCGAAGGGGTCGTGATGGCTTCCCCCCAGGATTGCGTCAATGTCTGCTCTCGCCAGAACCTCTGACGGATCGTCCGTCCGGGTATTCTTTGGCGGGGCTTTCATCACACTCTCCAGATTTCTTTCGCATATTGCCGGATGGTCCGGTCGGAGGAGAACCATCCCATGCGCGCGGTGTTCCGAACGGTCTTCGAATTCCACGATGTTTTGTCGATCCAGATGGCGTCGACCTCGCGCTGCGCCTTGGCATAGGCGTCGAAGTCGGCGGCGACCATGAACCAGTCGTGATTGTAGATGCCGTCGATAAGGCCGGCAAACCGGTTGCGATCATCAGGCGAGAAGACGCCCGACGAAATCGCCGCCAGGGCCTGCGACAGCTCGCGCGATGCCTCGATGATGGCGCGCGGCTCATGGCCGTCGGCCCGCACCTTGGCGACCTCGTCTGCGGTCATGCCGAAGATCACGATGTTCTCGGCCCCGACATGGTCGCGCATCTCGACATTCGCGCCGTCGAGCGTGCCGATCGTCAGCGCGCCGTTCAGCGCGAACTTCATGTT
>CAMPIK010000023.1 GCA_946886325.1 uncultured Shinella sp. | reverse complement strand
CATCATGCCCGTGGTGCCATCGACGGCGCGATGCTGAAGCTCTGGGGGCCGTTCGTCGCCATCGGCGTCGTCATCGGCGTGCTGGTGGCCGCCAACGTGCCCGGCGAGGTGCTGACGGTCATTTTCGCGGCCGTGGCTGCGGTCGTCGCGGCCTATATGCTGTTGACCCGCGAGGGCTGGCATCCGATCGGCGGACTTCCGGCCAAACCGGGCCAGGCGGCGATGGCGACGGGCATTGGCACGATCTCCACGCTGATGGGCATCGGCGGCGGAACGCTCACCGTTCCGACGCTCAGCATCTTCAGCTATCCCGTGCGCCGCGCCGTCGGCACGGCCTCGGTGATCGGCCTCATCATCGCGATACCGGGGACCCTGGGCTATATCATCAACGGCTGGGGCGAGGAGGGCTTGCCGGTCTATTCGCTCGGCTACGTGAACCTTGCCGGCATGGTCGCGATCGCCTTCACCAGCATGTGGTTCGCCCCCTTGGGCGCCCGCACGGCCCACACGATCGAACCAAGCACGCTGCGCAAGCTCTTCGGCCTGTTCCTCGCGATCACCGCAGCAAAGATGACCTTCGATTTCGTGACCGCCTGATTTCCGGTCGGTCCATTCAAGCATGTCATTCGGCTGACGGATAATTGCCCTCGTCGGGGCCATTGGCGAAGCTCTGCAACGTCTGGCCGCCGTCGATCAGCCAGGCCGCGCCGTTAACGTGACGCGCAGCTTCCGAGGCAAGGAAGACTACGACCTCGGCCACGTCCTCCGGCTGGCCGATACGCCGGAGCGGAATGCGGTCGGCAAAGTGCTGGACGGCGGATTTGCCGCCGTCTCCGGCCTTCTCCATGCCCGGCACGCCAAGCGTCGTCTCGATCACGCCGGGGCAGATGGCGTTCACGCGGATCCGGTAGCGCGCAAGATCGAGCGCCGCCGCCTTGGTGAGCCCCACGACCCCGTGTTTCGTCGCCACATAGCCGGCGCCGCCGGAGAGCACGTCCCAGCCGGCCATGGACGAGCCCATGTTGACGATGGCGCCCGCGCGGCGCTCCACCATGCGCATGGCGGCGAATTTCAGCACCAGAAACATGCTGCGCAGATTGGCGTTGACGATCGCGTCCCAATCGCCGACCGCCAGTTCGTGAACCGGCGCGACCTTGCCTGAAATGCCGGCATTGTTGAAGAGAACGTCAATCGTGCCGAAGGCCGCGACAGTTGCTTCCACCGCGCCTCTTGCACCATCCTCCGTCGACAGGTCGCCCGCAACGGTCGACACCCGCTCGCCCGCGGCAAGGGCGGCTGCTGCGGCCCCCAGCCTCTCGGCATCCCGATCGGCCAGCATGACGCGGGCGCCGCGGTCCAGAAACTGCCGTGCCGTCGTGCTGCCGATCACACCGGCGCCGCCGGTCACCAGCACTGCCTTGTCCGTAAAGTCCACGTCCATCATCCCTCTTTGCCCGGATACGCGGCGGCTCACTTAGCGCTGCGTCGGTACGCCTGCATAGTCCCGCCAGCCATGCCGGGGCTGGAAGCCGATCGTCGTGCGCGCCTTTTCGGTGGAGATCACCGCGCCGTGCGGCCCGGCGACGCCTTCGTAGCGCACATCAGGATAGTGGCGTGCCACGAGGTCGTCGGTCGGCTCCTCGCTATAGGTGTCGGCCGCGGCGATATAGAGCCTTTCATGACCGGTCGTCGGCGCGTCCGCCGCCAGGACGAAAGCCTCTCCGGCATCCCGCGCATCGATATAGGACCAGAGGTCGAGATGGGATTCCGGCCGGGTGCGCCGGGCGACCACGTCGCGCGCAAAACCCTCCGCCGTCTGGATCCAGGGCATGCGGATGCTGACCGCCGAACCGCCGGTGCGCCTCACCCAGGCATCGACCATTTCCTCGCCGAGCCATTTCGTCACCGCATAGACATCCTGCGGCCCCGCCGGGTGGCCCTCGTCGATCGGCAGGTAGGCGATATCGACCGGACGTGGCGCGAAGGGGAGGCCTAAAATGCTGAAGGACGACGCGAAGACGAGGCGGGAAACGCCGGTCGCCTCCATACCGCTCAGCACGGAGTACATCAGGCCCATGTTCGTGTCGAAGACGTCGCGCGCATCGTAACCCACGGGGCGCGGAATGGAGGCGATATGGGCGACGCAGTCGGCGCCATCGACGAGCCGTCGCGCCTCCGCCTCGTCGAGAAGGTCCGCGACGACGAGGCCGCCATCCCCGTCGTCGCGCCTGTCGGTCGCCGTGACGCGCCAGCCCGCCTGACGAAAGGCAGCCGCCACATGGCGCCCGAGAAGCCCGGCGGCACCCGTTACAACCACATGTTTCATGTCGCCTCCGCTGTTCCGGAACGGGTCGAAGTTAAGACAAAAACTTATCCGTAGTCCAACAATATTTCTTCTGGAAATCCGCTTGACAATTCGGTTTTTCGAGCGTCAGATTTAGTTCGTCTACGAATAAAAACCGACAGGGATCGCAACTGGGACGCACCCTGAAATCGGACCGTCAACTCAGCGCACAGGGGAACTGTCATGAAATCAGTTTTGAAGACCATGCTCGCCGGTTCGGTGGCCGCGGCATCCTTGATGATCGGCACGGGCGCCTTCGCTGCCGAGCCGCTCAAGGTGGCAGCCATTTCGGGCTATTTCTCGCAAGGCTTCGGCATCTCGATCGTCAACGGCCTCGAAAAGGCCAAGGACGAGCTCGGCATCGAGCTGAAGATCGTTGACACCGGCAACCGCGCCCTCGACTACGAGGAGCAGTTCAACAATCTCGCCAAGGACGGCCAGTATGACGTGATCTTCGTCATGGGCTGGGAACTGGTGGACGCACTCCAGAAGACCAACAAGGCACATCCGGACCAGCGCTTCGTCTTCATCGACGGCGTGCTCGAAAGCCCGACCATGACCTATATCGATTTCGTCGAGGAGGAAGGTTCCTACCTCGTCGGCGGCCTTGCCGGCCTGCTGACATCCGAAAAGGTCGCGGGCTTCGACAATTCCTCGGAAGTCGGCTTCGTCGGCGGCCGTGACATCCCGGTCATTCACAACTTCCTGAAGGGCATGGAGCAGGGCGTCAGCGCTGCCTCGTCCGACGTGTCCGTCAACAGCATCTTCGCCGGCACCTTCGACGACCCGGCCAAGGGCAGCGAAGTGGCGATGGCGATGTACGGCCAGGGCATCGACATCATCTACCAGGCGGCCGGCCCGACGGGCGAAGGCGTTCTGCAGGCGGCCAAGGCTGCCGGCAAATATGCCGTCGGCGTCGACATCGACCAGTGCGGTTCGGCACCCGGCAACATTCTCGCCTCGATGATGAAGCGCGCGGACGTCGCCGTCTTCGATCTGCTCAAGGGCCAGGTGGACGGCAGCGCGCCGATCAAGGACGGCCCGGTTGCCGTCGGCGTCGCCTCCGGCGGCATCGAGCTCAAGATCTGCGACGAGGTCAAGGACAAGATCCCGGCCGAGGTGATGACCAAGGTCGAAGCGATGCGTGCCGGCATCGCTGACGGCTCGGTCAAGGTCGCGCTCAACCAGTAGAACGAAACCGAGGCGGCCCACGGGCCGCCTCCCGACCCGTTGCGGGCGTCCGTGCTGGCCGCCCGTGACCGCCGTGCTACCATGCGCTGCGCTCGTCGAGAGTTCCGGGATGACATTCGCAATCGAAATGCAGGGCATCACCAAGCGGTTCGGCCCGCTGGTCGCCAACAACGACGTCGCCTTGCAGGTGCGCAAGGGCGAGATCCATGCGCTGGTCGGCGAGAACGGCGCGGGCAAGACGACGTTGATGAACGTGCTCTTCGGGCTCTACCAGCCCGACGAAGGCACGCTCGCCATCAACGGCAGGACCGTCGAGATGGAATCGCCGCGCACCGCGATCTCGCTCGGCCTCGGCATGGTGCACCAGCATTTCAAGCTGGTGCCGTCGCTGACGGTTGCCGACAACATCTTCCTCGGCATGGAGATCACGCGCAACGGGCTGATCGACCGCAAGGCGCAGAGCGCCAAGGTCCGTGAACTCTCCGACGCCTTCGGCCTCAAGGTCGATCCGGACCGCATCGTGCGCGACCTTTCGGTCGGCATCGAGCAGCGCGTCGAGATCCTGAAGGTGCTGGCGCGCGGTGCCGAGATCGTCATCCTCGACGAGCCGACGGCCGTGCTGACGCCGCAGGAAAGCCGCGACCTCTTCCGCATCCTGCGCACCTTCACCGAAAAGGGCATGACGGTCGTCTTCATCTCGCATCACCTCTCCGAGATCATGGAAGTCTCCGACACGATCACGGTCCTGCGCGACGGCCGGGTCGTCGGCACGCGGCCGACGAAGGAGATCACCGAGGACGACCTCGTGCGCATGATGGTCGGCCGTCCCGTCAATTTCGAGCGCCGCAGCCGTGTACCGGGCGACGGCGAGACCGTCCTTGAGGTGCGCGAACTCTGCGGGCGCGACGACCGCGGCCTGCATACGCTGCGCGACGTCGGTTTCACCGTGAAGGCCGGCGAGATCGTCGGCATCGTCGGCGTCGACGGCAACGGCCAGACGGAACTGGCCGAGACGATCTCCGGCCTGCGCGCGCCGAGCTACGGGGAAATCCGGCTTGCCGGCACGCGCATCGACGGTGCCGACCCGCTGACGATCCGCGAGGCGGGCCTTGCCCATGTGCCCGGCAACCGGCTGGTGCGCGGCGTCGATGCCTCCTCCTCCATCGCCTCCAATCTCCTGATGGGCGAACAATTCAAGGCGCCCTGGGCCAAACGCGGCATCATCGACTGGTCGCGCGTGCGCGAGCATGCCGACGAGCTCATCCGCCGCTTCGACATCCGCACGCAGGGCAACCGCGCTATCGTGCGGCGGCTGTCCGGCGGCAACATGCAGAAGGTGGTTCTGGCGCGCGAATTCTCCCGCAACGCGCCTTTCCTGCTGATCGACCAGCCGACGCGCGGCGTCGATATCGGCGCCATGGAAGGCATTCACGACGAGATCATGCGCCAGCGCGAAGCGGGCGCCGCGATCCTGCTGATCTCTGTCCAGCTTGAAGAAATCCGCACGCTCGCCGACCGCATCCTCGTGATGTTCGCCGGCCGGATCGTCGGCGAGGTCGATCCGGAGACAACGAGCGACGACGAGATCGGCTTCCTGATGGCAGGCCGCACCACAGAAGGAGCGCTCGCCGCATCATGACCGACGCCGTGGAAACCAAAAACGAAACTCCCGTGCGCCAGCGTTCCGCGTGGGTCGATGGGCTGTTGGGACAGGCCTTCGCCATCGGGCTGGCGCTGCTGGGCGGCGCCCTCATCACGCTTGCCGTGGGCGAGAACCCGCTCCATGTCTTCGCGGTGCTGATGCGCGGCGCCTTCGGCAGCCCGGAACGCATCGCAAGCTCGCTGTTGCAGGCAACCCCGATCATCATCTGCGGCGCGGCCGCCTGCGTTGCGCTGCGCGGCGGTCTCTTCAACATCGGCGTCGAGGGCCAGCTCTATGTCGGCGGTTTCGCGGCCGCCTGGGTCGGCTTCGCCTTCGCGCTGCCGGCCGGCATCCATGCCGTGGCAGCCCTCCTCGCGGCCTTCATCGCCGGCGGGCTCTGGATTGCCATTCCCGCCTTCTTTCGCGCCCGATACGGGACGAACGAAGTCGTCACGACCATTCTCGCTAACTATGTCGCGATCCTCTTCACCTCCTACCTGACGATCTCCGTCTTCAAGCGCCCCGGCGGCTGGTCGGAGACCGACCCGATCGCCGCGACGGCCATGATCCCGCGCCTGATGCCGGATTCGCGGCTGAATATCGGCCTCTTCATCGCCATCGCGCTCGCCGTCGGCCTGCAACTGTTCCTGAAATATACGAGCGCCGGCTATTCGATGAGCGCCATGGGCTCGAACCCGAAATATGCCGAATATGGCGGCGTGAAGATCCGCCGCAACATCGTGCTCGTGCTCTTGTGCTCCGGCGCGGTCGGCGGAATTGCCGGCGGCGTCGAGACGCTGGGCGTGCATCACCGCTTCATGGAAGGCTTCGCGCCGGGCTTCGGCTTCGACGGCGTCATCGCAGCACTTCTCGCCAATGGCAGCCCGATCGGCATGATCGGCACTGCCCTCTTCTTCGGGGCATTGAGGGCCGGGTCGCTCCTGATGGAGGTCGAGACGACGGCATCGCGCGAGATCATCACGGTCATCCAGGCCTTCATCATCCTCTGCGTCTCCGCGCAGATCCTCGTCCGCCGGAAGCGCGACAGCCGTCAGGGAGAGCGTCGATGGAAGTTCTAGAAAAGATCTTCAACATCGCGCTGATCGCGGCGACGCTGCGCACGACGGCGCCGATCCTGCTCGTGGCCCTCGGCGGCACCTTCACCACCAAGGCCGGCATCTTCAACATCGGGCTGGAAGGCCAGATGCTGACCGGCGCCTTTTTCGCGGTGCTCGGCTCGATCTGGACCGGTTCGGCGATGGGTGGCCTTGCGATCGGCGTTTCGGCCGCCATCGTCATGGCGGCGATCTTCTCCCTGCTCGTCGTCACTTTCCGGGCCAACGAGGTGGTGGTGGGCCTCGCGCTCAACATCATGGCGGGCGGGCTGACGATCACGCTGTCGAAGGCGATCTTCGGCACGCGCGGCTCGATCGTGCGCAACGACATCGTCGGCCTGCCGCGCGTCGATATCCCCTTCATCAGCGACCTCGGGCCGATCGGCCGCGTGCTGTCGGGCTATACGCCGCTCGTCTACTGCGCCTTCATCTTCGTCTTCGTGGTCTGGCTGATCCTCTATCGCACCCGTCTCGGGCTGCACATCCGCGTCGTCGGCGAAAAGCCGGATGCGGCGGAATCGCTCGGCATCTCCACCGATCGCATGCAGCATATCGCCTCGCTGATGTGCGGCCTTCTGGCCGGCCTCGCCGGCGCGCATCTGTCGCTCGGCTACATCACCATGTTCGCCGAGAACATGTCGTCCGGCCGCGGCTTCATGGCGGTGGCGGTGCTGATCTTCTCGAACGGCGATCCGGTGAAGGTGCTGCTCGGCTGCCTGCTCTTCGGCTTTTCCGATGCGCTGTCGCTGCGTCTCCAGAGCTTCGGCCTCTCGTCCTATCTGGTGCTGATGGTGCCCTATCTGGTGTCGCTGACGGCGCTCTTCATCCTGACCTACCGGCAGCGGCCGAAGATCATCCGCGAAACCCTCGAAAGCCTCTCTCTCATCCGGCGCCCCGAGCGCCCTTCGGAGCCATAACGCATGGAACGCATCATTCTCGACGTGGATTCGGCGGGGGACGACATCCTCGCCATCCTCTTCGCCCTCGGCTGCGAGGGCATCCATCTCGAAGGCGTGACCGCCGTCACGGGGGCTGCCGGCGGCATCGAGCAGGTGACGAATGTCGTGCTCAACACCCTGTCGCTCGCCGGCCGTGACGACGTGCCGGTGGCATCAGGCGCCTGGCGCCCGATCGTCGGCAATTCCCGGGAAGACATGCTGGCGCCGGTGCATTTCGAAAAGCAGTTGCAGGCCCGCTTCGGCGACCGGCTGAAGGCCTTCAACCCGCCTGCACCGGAACCGAAGCGCAAGGCGATGGACAAGCACGCGACCGATTTCATCATCGACACCGTGCGCGCCAATCCCGGCGAAATCTCCATCGTTGCAACCGGACCGCAGACCAATGTGGCGCTGGCGCTGCGCATGGCGCCGGATATTGCCGGCCTCGTCAAGCAGATCGTCGTGCTCGGCGGCTGCTTCCACACGCCCGGCAACATGACGCCGGTCTCGGAATACAACATCTGGGCCGACCCTGAGGCCGCCCGTGTGGTGCTGGCCTCCGGCGCACCGATCATCCTGGTGCCACTCGACGTCTGCGAGGACAATCGCGTCGCACCCTCGATGCTGACGCGCGACGACTTGTCAGATCTCGCCACGCTCTATCCCGAAAGCAAGGTGGTTGCAGAGATCTGCGAGACCTTCCCGATCTATATCGACATCTGGCGCGAGTTCTTCCAGCTCGTCGGCTTCCCGCTGGATGACGCGATTGCCGTCAGTGCGGTGCTGCATCCGGAGTATTTCCAGATGACCGAACCGCTCTTCGTCGATGTCGCGCTGTCGGAGCGGCTGGTGCGCGGCCAGACGGTCGCCTTTCGGGGCCGCCAGATCCTGCCCTTCTCCGGCCCTGAGACGACCCGCATCTGCGAGAACCTCGACGGCCGGAAATTCCTCTCCCTGTTCAAGACCGCGATCGGCTCGCTGGCATGAAGGACGCCGTCATGAAGAAAATTCCCGTCCTGATGGACTGCGACCCCGGCCACGACGATGCGATCGCGCTGGTGATGGCGCATCGCTCGCCGGCCATCGACCTCATCGGCGTGACGACCGTCTGCGGCAACGCAACGCTGGAGCGCACGACGACAAACGCCCGGCGCATCATGGAATTCATCGGCGCGACCGACGTGCCGATTGCGCAAGGCTGCGTATCGCCGATAGCCCGGCCGTTGGTACTCGGCACCGCCGACGGCCCGAGCGGGCTTGATGGTACGGCCTATCTTCCCGAGGCGTCGCTGCCGCTCGTCGATCTGCATGCGGTTGATTTCATCGCGAAGGTGCTGACCGAGGCGACAGAGCCCGTGGTGATCGTTCCGACCGGACCGCTCACCAATATCGGCATGTTCCTGCTGAAATATCCGCATCTGAAGGACAAGATCGCGAAGATCGTCCTGATGGGCGGCGCCTTCTACCGGCGCAGCGAATATATCACGCCGACCGAGTTCAACATCTTCTGCGACCCGGAAGCCGCCCGCATCGTCATCGACAGCGGCCTCGACATCACCATGGTCGGCCTCGACGTCACCATGCATGTGCTGGTGGAGGAGGAGCAGTTTGCCGAACTGCGCAAGATCGAGACCCCGCTCGGCGCGGTGGTGCTCGACTGGCTGAAGTTCTACGAGAAGCTCCATCGCGGCCAGATGGGCGTTGGCGGCGCGCTGCACGACCCGCTGGCGCTCGCCGTCGTCATCGACCCGACGCTGATCGAGACGCGCGATGCCCATGTCGAGATCGACCTGACCGGCACCTTCACCTTCGGCGCGACGGTTGCCGACTACTGGAACGAGCGCAAGCTCGGAACCAATGTGAAAGTGGCGAGCCGCGTCGATTCCGACCGGTTCTTCGAGATGCTCTATGCGCTGCTGCGCGACTGATTTCATCGACGGAAAGGAAGTTGGACATGAACGACGTATTTTCCGCCCACCGGCACGATGGTTCGGCCCGGCTCGACCCTGAGAAGACGGCGCTCGTCGTCGTCGACATGATCAACGAGTTCTGCAAGCCCGGCGGCAAGATGGTGCTACCCGGCTACGAGACGCTGATGCCGCAGCAACTGGCGCTGATCGCCGCGGCGCGCGCCAATGGAGTGCCTGTGATTTTCGTCATCGATTCCCACCGCCGCAACATGCGGCGCGACCGGGAATGGCTGAAGCGCACGCCGCATGGCGAGGAGAACACCTGGGCGACGCAGGTGATCGACGACCTCGCGCCGCAGGACGACGACATCATCGTCATCAAGCACCGCTACTCGGCCTTCTTCCAGACCGATCTCGACCTCGTCCTGAAGGATATGCTGGTGTCGCAGCTCGTCGTCTGCGGCGTGGTGACGAATATCTGCGTGCGCTCCACGGTGCATGACGGCTTCTTCCTCGGCTACGACATCGTCGTGCCGCACGACGCCTGCGCGGCGACCGGACCGCGCGAGCATGCCTCGACGCTCTACGACATCGCCACCCATTTCGGCACCGTCGCCGATACCGCGACGGTCGTCGCGGCGATGGCCGGCGGCGTCTCGATCGACAATGTGGTGTTCGAGGCATGACGATGGTGGAGATGGGGACGGAGAAGCCAACGCCGCATTCGGCCGCGACGGGAGCCACGGCCGACGACTATCCGCGCCTGACGCAGGCCGAGATCGACGCGCGGCTGGAGGCGATCGGCTACCGTCTCGAGGTCCACAACGCCCACCTCGTGCGCCGCGCTCACCAGCGCGCGACCGCGATCTTCCAGAAGATGTTCGAGGGCAAGGCGATCACGCCGACGCAGACCGCGATCCTCGCGACGCTCGCCCGCCACGGCGAGATGTCGCAGATCAATCTCGGCCGCCTGACGGCGATCGATACGGCGACGCTCAGCCCGATGATGCGTCGGCTCCAGGCGATGGGGCTGATCGAACGCATCGCGACCGAACAGGACCAGCGCGTCAACCTCGCGCGCCTGACGCCGAAGGGCATTCATTTCACGCTGGAGATCCTGCCGATCTCCAACCAGGTGAGCGATGAGGTGCTGGCGCCGCTGGCGCCGCGCGACCGCAAGAAGTTCATCGAACTGCTGACGCAGATCGGCTGACCCAGCTACCTGAGCCCGTCCTTGCCGACAACTTCGTCTTTCTGCAATCCGCCGACGCGCGCATGCGGCCGGCCGCCGGTGGTCAGGGCCACGGCGACGACGATCTCGTCGGCGCGCGGGGCATCGGGGATGCGCGCCTCGATGCCGTCGAAATGGCTGCGCACGAAGACCGCGTCCTTGTAGCCGAGCGGAATGTCGAAGGGTGCGCCGGGACCGGCCCGCTTCTTCGACGACGGAATGATCGACATCCCGCCGGAAATCGCCGCGCGGATCGGTGCGCCGAGCTTCGGATGCATCAGTGCCGCCGCGTGCTCCAGTTCGCCGTCCTCGCCGACCACCGCCGCCTTGCCGAAGCTTTCGACATCAGCACCCTCGATGCCGAGCGCCCGGATCGCCCGTTCCGACAGCATGGCGCCGAGCTCGGTCGCCATGTCGTACATCGGCGTCAGGTCGTCCTCGTAGCGGCCCGCGTAAGGGTTTTCGACGACGGCGGCCGAGACTGCGCGCCGCACCGGCGGATCGACGGGCCGGCCCTGCTCGAGGAGCGTTTCCTCGACGAAGGTGACGATCTTGCGGATGCGCGGTTTCATCGAAGGCCGTCCTCACCCTTGATATCGGAGGCCGCGAGACCGCCCATGCGCGCATGCACCCTGGGTCCCGTCGTCATGGCCAGCACGAAGACCAGTTCGTTGCGGCGCGGCGCATCTGGCACGCCAACCTCGATGGCGTCGAAATGGCTGCGCACATAGGAGGCATTGATATGGGTGATCGGCACGTCGAGCCGTGTACCGAGCCCGCCGACCTTCTTCGAGGAGGGAACGATCGCCTTTGCGCCACCCAGCACCTCGCGCATCGAATAGCCGCCCGGCGAATGCCACAGCGCGCCGTGCTCCACCTCGCCCGCCTCGCCGACGATCGAGCCCTTGCCATAGCCCTCGATCGCCTTCGGATCGCCGCCCAGCGCATCGAGAAGCCGCTTCGCCATGTCGAGGCCGAGCGGCTTCAGCGTTTCCATGAAGTCGGCGACCTCGGGCACGTAGCCGCCGGCGAAGGGGTTCTCGATCACCGCCATGATGGCGCCGCGTCGCAGCGGCACGTCGGCGGGCGGCCCGCCCTCGTGAAAGATTTCCTCGATCTGCGTGACGATCTTGCGGACGTTGACGGTCGGCATCTGGTGTTCTCCCCGGATTGTTTCGGTCAGGCGGCGGCCTTGAGGCGGCCGCGAAGCTCTGCGGTGCGCACGCCATCGTGCCGGCCGGACTGCGGATCGATGACCACACCGAAGAGGCTGCGCACCTCCTCGGTCGTGTAATAGCCGAGCGCCACATCGGCCTCGACGGCGGCAACGTCCCGGTCGAAGGGCGAGCCGTAGCCGCCGCCGCCTGGTGTCTCGACCCGAACGCGGTCGCCGGCGGCAAGCGCGATGTCCTGTTCCTTGGTGACATGGGGCGGGCGATAGTCGACGCCACCGCGGTTGACGACGATCGAGCCCGGTGCGC
>CAMPIK010000022.1 GCA_946886325.1 uncultured Shinella sp. | reverse complement strand
GTTGACGACGCCGCGCGAGGTGGCGGAGGGAGACAGGATGTGGGCGGGGAGTGCGGCGCCGAGCAGGATCGGGCCGACATGCAGGCTGTCGGTCATCGTCTTGACGACGCCGAGCGTGATGTTGGCCGCATCGAGGTTCGGGAAGACCAGCAGGTTGGCCTCGCCGGAGAGCGAACTGTCCGGCATGACGCGCTGGCGCAGCACCTCCGAGATGGCGGAATCGCCGTGCATCTCGCCGTCGGCCTCAAGATCCGGTGCCCGCTCGCGCACCAGCGCCATGGCCTTGCGCATCTTCGAGGCGCTGACGGAATCGCGCGAGCCGAAGTTCGAATGCGAGACGAGGGCGGCGCGCGGTGTGATGCCGAAGCGGCGGATTTCCTGCGCCGCCATGATCGTGGTTTCGGCGACTTCCTCCGGCGTCGGATCGAAGGTGACATAGGTGTCGGTGAAGAAGGTGGCGCCGCGCTGCGAGATCAGGAGGCTGAGCGCGGAGAAATCGAGCACGCCTTCACGCTTGCCGATGATCTGCGAGATGTCGCGCAGGTGCTTGGCATAGCGACCCTCGACGCCGCAGATGAGGGCATGGGCATCGCCGCGCTTGACGGCGAGCGCGCCGATCACCGTCTGGTTGGTGCGAACCACCGTGCGGGCTGCCTCCGGCGTGACGCCGCGCCGTCCGACGAGCGCGAAATAATCATCGACATAGTCGCGGTAGCGCGGATCGTCCTCGGGGTTCACCACTTCGAAATCCGTGCCCGGCCGGATGCGCAGGCCGTAGCGCTTGAGGCGCGTCTCGATGATCTGCGGGCGGCCGATCAGGATCGGCTCGGCGGTGCTTTCCTCCAGCAGCACCTGGGCGGCGCGCAGCACGCGCTCGTCCTCGCCTTCGGCAAAGATCACGCGCTTCTTCTCGGCGTTCTTGGCGGCGACGAAGATCGGCTTCATGATGAAGCCGGAGCGCCAGACGAAGCGGTTCAACTGGTCGAGATAGGCGTCGAAATCGGCGATCGGCCGGGTCGCGACGCCGGTTTCGGCGGCAGCCTTTGCAACGGCCGGCGCGATGCGCAGGATCAGCCGCTGGTCGAAGGGCGAGGGGATCAGGTAGTCGGGGCCGAAGATCGGCGTCTCGCCGGAATAGGCACGCGCCGCGACGTCCGACACCTCCTCGCGGGCGAGTGCTGCGATGGCGCGCACGGCGGCCATCTTCATCGCCTCGTTGATCGTGCGCGCGCCGCAGTCGAGCGCGCCGCGGAAGATATAGGGGAAGCAGAGCACGTTGTTGACCTGGTTCGGATAATCCGACCGGCCGGTGCAGATCATGGCGTCGGGCCGTGCGGCGCGGGCCAGTTCCGGCATGATCTCGGGATTGGGATTGGCGAGCGCCATGATCAGTGGCTTCGGCGCCATGCGGGCGAGAAGCTCCGGCTTGAGCACACCGGCGGCCGACAGGCCGAGGAAGACGTCGGCGTCGTCGATCGTCTCGGAAAGCTGGCGCTTGTCCGTCGGCTGCGCATAGATGGACTTCCATGGGTCCATCAGCACTTCGCGGCCTTCGTAGACGAGGCCTTCGAGATCGTGCACCCAGATGTTTTCGCGCTTGGCGCCGAGTTCGACGAGCAGATTGAGACAGGCAAGTGCTGCCGCGCCCGCGCCGGAGGCGACGATCTTCGCCTTGGCGATATCCTTGCCGGCGAGTTCCATCCCGTTGAGGATGGCGGCCGCGACGATGATCGCCGTGCCGTGCTGGTCGTCGTGGAAGACGGGGATATCCATCTTCTCGCGCAACCGCCGCTCGACCTCGAAACATTCCGGCGCCTTGATGTCCTCGAGGTTGATGCCGCCGAAGGTGGGCTCCAGCGCCGAGATCACCTCGACCATGCGGTCGACCTCGGGCGCGTCGATCTCGATGTCGAAGACGTCGATGCCGGCGAATTTCTTGAAGAGCACCGCCTTGCCCTCCATGACCGGCTTGGAGGCGAGCGGGCCGATATTGCCGAGGCCGAGAACGGCGGTGCCGTTCGAAACCACGGCGACGAGATTGGCGCGTGCCGTATAGTCGGCGGCCGTCGCCGGATCGTCGCGGATGGCAAGGCAGGGGGCTGCGACACCAGGCGAATAGGCAAGCGCCAGGTCGCGCTGGTTGCCGAGCGGCTTGGTCGGCTGGATCTCGAGCTTGCCGGGGCGGGGATAACGGTGGAAGAACAGCGCCTGCTGGTCGATGTCGCCGCTTGCCGGCGTCGGTTTCGTCCTCGTCTTGTCGGTCGTGTTCATGATCCTCGTTTCCTCGCTCGTCGGTCTTGCTGCCGGCCGTCTTCTCGCATGATCGTGCCGTGCCATAAAGCGGCAATTCATGCCGCTTGCAACGCGCAAACCGCTTCGGATGTGTGGATTCCATTGGGAAATCGACGCGTATCCCGCGTCTGAGGCGTCGTGTCATCTTCTTGAAACAAGAGTCTGTTTTTCACGGGGGCATGATTTCAGGCGTGCCAAAGCCGATTGAGACCCCCGGAGACAGCCTCGACATGTCCGCCAGTTCGAAAGCACCGGACGTCCGCCATGTGCGGACCCTCTTCATTTCCGACGTGCATCTCGGCTCGAAGGCGGCGCGGGCCGACTACCTGCTGGATTTCCTGCGCCATCACGAGGCCGAGACCATCATCCTCATCGGCGATATCGTCGACGGCTGGCGGCTGAAGCGGAGCTGGTACTGGCCGCAGAGCGCCAATGACGTGGTGCAGAAGCTGCTGCGCAAGGCGCGCAAGGGCACGCGCATCGTCTATGTGCCCGGCAATCACGACGAATTCCTGCGCGACTTTCCCGGCATGCATTTCGGCGGCATCGAGGTTGCCGAACGCATGATGCACGAGGGCGCGGACGGCAGGCGCTATCTCGTGCTGCATGGCGACGAGTTCGACGTGGTGGTGCGCAATGCGCGCCTTCTCGCCTATCTCGGCGACTGGGCCTATGACGCGGCGATCGTCATCAATATCGGGCTTGCGGCGATCCGCCGGCGTCTCGGCATGCCCTACTGGTCCTTTTCGGCCTGGGCAAAGCTGCAGGTGAAACACGCGGTCAACTTCATCGGCGAATTCCAGAAGGTCGTCGCCGAGGAGGCGCGCAAGAACGACGCCGACGGCGTCATCTGCGGCCATATCCACCATGCGGTGATCGAGGACATCGACGGCATCCGCTACATCAACAGCGGCGACTGGGTGGAAAGCTGCACGGCGATCGCCGAGAATCACGATGGCAGCATGGAACTCATCGTCTGGCAGAGATTGAGCGAGGTCGGCGAGCCTGTTGCACCGGCCGAACCTCTCCCGCAGCCGCTGCGCGAGGCGATGGCCGGCCGCGTCGAGGCCGCCTGACGAAATCGGATTGCTGACGACGGCCGGACAAAGGACAAAGCCCTTCACCGGCAGAATTCGCGGATTGGCGTACGTACGTCGGCGTGATAGAGCACGACAACCTCCTCTTGTCCCGAGTCACGATGAGGTTCCGAAGCTCGTTCCCAGGTCCTCTTCATGAATGCCCCGTCGGGTCATGTCGTCGCTGCCGCGCCGCGTTTTTTCGCCGAGCGCATCGCGCTCCTCTTCTGTGCGCCGATGCTGGTCGCCGGCATCGCGCTTCCCTATTTTCCCGTCTGGCTCAACACCCTGTCGCTCAGCGATGTGGAAATCGGCATCGTGCTCGCCGTACCGATGATCATGCGCGTGGTCACGGCGCCCATTGCCGGCGTCATCGCCGACCGGATCGGCGAGCGCACGGTGGTGCTCGTCTGGTCCGCCATCCTGTCGTTCGCAACCGCGCTGGCGCTCTTTGCGGCCGACAGCTTCTGGCCGGTGCTGCTGCTGTTCTCGCTTCAGGGCGCCGTCTTCGCGCCCTACATGCCGATCGCCGATGCGATTGCATTGAGCGGCGTCCGGCGGTGGAATTTCGATTACGGCACGATGCGCTACTGGGGGTCGATCGCCTTCATCGCCGCGACGATGGTCGGCGGATGGCTCTCGGGCCTCTACGGCGGCGCGATGGTGCTGCCGGCGATGGCGGTGAGTTTCGCGCTCACCATCGTCACAGCCCTTCTTGCGCCGCGGATCGGCAAGCCGCGGCGTCCGTCGCCGATCACAGCGCTGGCGGTGGCCCCGTCGCGCACGCTGCGGCAGACGGACGTGCAACTGATGCTGGTCGGCGCCGCGATCGTCAACGCCAGCCATGCCATGCTCTTCGCCTTCTCGGCGATCTACTGGCACGGCCTCGGCTTCTCCGGCACCGCCATCGGCCTGCTCTGGAGCGCCGGCGTCTTCGCCGAGGTCATCGTCTTCATCTTCGCCCGGCATATCCGGCGCCGCGTCAACCTCTGGACCCTCATCATCGCCGGCTCCGGCGTCGCGATCATCCGGTGGATCATATTCCCGGTCGAGATGGGCTTTGCCGGCTATCTCGCCCTGCAATGCAGCCACGCCTTCACCTTCGCCTGCATCCATATCGGCGTGCAGAACCGCATCGTGCAGAGGGTGGACGAGGAGCAGGAGGCCTCGGCGCAGGGGCTCTATTTCCTCTATAACGGCCTGTTCATGGCGCTTGCCACCTTCTTTGCCGGCTATGTCTACACGCGCTACGGCATCGACGGCTTCTATTTCATGTCGCTCGTCGCGGCCCTCGGTCTCGTCTTCGTCTGCGCCGCGCGGCTCGCCGAATCGCGGGCCGGCGGCAATCCGGAAACCGGCGGCGCCTGACGGGCAGAGACCGTCCTGCATCGCTCGGCGGACTTTTCGGGACAAGGTCGCCTCGAATTGCCCTCGTTCGGATGACAGATCGACATTGAACCGGTATGAGTCGGCCCCGATTGTCGAACGTCCCTTCAAAGAAACCAGAGATTTGAGCCCGCCCATAGACGCCCCCGCCGAAATCGAGGTGACGAACCTGACGGGCAGCGCCGGCGAGGCCTGGCGGCTGACGGGAGAATGGCGCCACCAGACCGCCGTCGAGACCGGACGCAAGCTCGCCGACCTTGCCACGAAGTCGCAGCCATCAGGCGCGCTCGAAATCGACCTCAGCGACGTCACCGTGATGGATACGGCGGGCGCCTGGGTGCTGCGCAAGCTGATCTCCGAACGGCAGGACGCAGGCACGTCCGTGCGCCTGATCGACCGGACGGGGCGCTACACCGAACTGATCGGCGCCTTGCCGGAGCGCCTGTTGGACGCGGAGGAGGAGAAGCACCGCGAAACGCTGTTCGTGCGCCTCTTCGCGCCGACCGGCATGGCGATGGCCGACCTGTGGGACGACGTCGTCGCTGCGATGTACATCCTCGGATCGGCGGTGCGCGGCGCGCAGCTGAAGCTCGGCCGTCACAGCGGCCTGTCGCCGGCCTCGATCGTCAACCAGCTCGACCGCATGGGCGTGCGGGCGACGCCGATCATCGTGCTGATGTCCTTCCTGATCGGCGCGATCATCGCGCAGCAGGGCGCCTTCCAGCTTCGCTATTTCGGCGCCGAGGTCTTCGTCGTCGATCTCGTCGGCATTCTCCAGCTCCGCGAGATCGGCGTGCTGCTGACCGCGATCATGATCGCCGGCCGGTCGGGCAGCGCGATCACGGCCGAGATCGGCTCGATGAAGATGCGCGAGGAGATCGACGCGCTCAAGGTGATGGGTCTGAGCCCGATCGGCGTTCTCGTCTTCCCGCGGCTGGTGGCGCTGACGATTGCGCTGCCTTTGCTCACGATCATCGCCAATTTCGCAGCCCTCTTCGGGGCCGCGGTGGTCGCATGGGCCTATTCCGGCATTACATTCGACACCTTCCTCGCGCGCCTCAAGGAGGCGATCGACATCTCGACGGTGGTCTCCGGCATGATCAAGGCGCCGTTCATGGCGCTGATCATCGGCATCGTCGCCTCCGTCGAGGGATTGAAGGTCGGCGGAAGCGCCGAATCGCTCGGCCGCCATGTCACGGCATCGGTGGTCAAATCCATTTTCGTGGTGATCCTCGTGGACGGGCTTTTTGCCATGTTCTACGCCGCGATCGATTTCTGACGGACGGTTCGGATGGACGCGCAGGCGCACGAAAAAGATCGGGATCTGGTTCTGTCGGTGAAGGATCTCGTCGTCGCTTTCGGCGACAATGTCGTGCTGGACCATCTCAACCTCGACATCCACCGCGGCGAGATTCTCGGCTTCGTCGGCGCGTCGGGCGCCGGAAAATCGGTGTTGATGCGCACCGTGCTGAGGTTGCTTCCGCGCCGTTCCGGCACGATCCATATCCTCGGGGCGGATTTCGAGAAGGCGAGCGAAGCCGAGCGGCTGGAACTCGACATGCGGCTCGGCGTGCTCTTCCAGCACGGCGCGCTGTTTTCCTCCCTGACGGTGAAGGAGAACATCCAGGTTCCGATGCGCGAATATCTGGACCTGCCGCAGGCGATGATGGACGAACTGGCGAAGGTGAAAATCGAGCTCGTCGGCCTGGCGCCCTCGGCGGCCGACAAATTCCCGTCCGAACTCTCCGGCGGCATGATCAAGCGCGCGGCGCTGGCGCGCGCGCTGGCGCTCGATCCCGACCTCGTCTTCCTCGACGAACCGACCTCGGGGCTCGACCCGATCGGTGCCGCCGAGTTCGACGAGTTGATCGCCAAACTGCGCGACACCCTGGGATTGACCGTGTATATGGTGACTCACGATCTCGACAGCCTGTTTTCGGTCTGCGACCGGATCGCGGTGCTGGGGCAGAAGCGCGTTCTCGTCGAGGGAACGATCGACGACATGCTCGCGTTCGACGATGCCTGGGTGCAATCCTATTTCCAGGGCAAACGTGCGCGGACGATCGTCCGGCAGGCGTGACGAATGATCCGCCCGCCGCGGCGGGGCGTAGTTGAAAATGGTTTGGACGACTGAGGTGACGTGCTTCAATGGAAACTAGAGCGAACTATGCCCTCGTCGGCTTCTTCACGATCCTGGTCATGGCCGCCGCCTTCGGATTCGTCTACTGGATGTCGCAATATGGCCGCGGCGGCGAAATGGCCTCGCTCGCGATCCGCATTCCGGGCTCCGCAAACGGGCTCAGCATCGGCTCGCCGGTGCGTTTCAACGGCATCGCTGTCGGGTCTGTGCGCAGCCTCGCGATCGACGAGGACGATCCGCAGTTTTCGATCGCGCTGACGGAAGTCTCGACATCCGCGCCGGTCAAGAAATCGACGACGGCTGTGCTGGAAGTGCAGGGCCTGACGGGCGCGGCCTATATCGAGCTCAGCGGCGGCAAGGCGGAAGACGAGAATATCCTGAGGACGGCGCTCGACTCGGGCGGCACGGCCATCCTGACGGCCCGGCAATCCGGTGTGGCGAATATCCTGTCGACGGCCGACAAGATCCTGCGCAAGGCCGATGTCGCGATCGGCGATATCCAGGGCTTCGTCGCCGATGCCCGCGGGCCGCTCACCAACACGATCCGCAACGCCGAGCAGTTTTCCGGCGCGCTGACCCGCAATGCCGACAATATCGACGAGTTCCTGCAAAGCATCGGCGGCCTTGCCGAGACCTTCAAGAGCGTCTCGGTCCGGCTCGATTCGACGCTCGAATCGGTCGAGACGCTGGTGCGCGCGGTCGATACGAAGAAGATTGCCGGCGTCGTCGACAATGTCGACAAGGTCACCGCCGACCTTGCCGCGGCATCCGGCGACATCAAGACGACAATCGCCAGCATCCAGCGCACGGCCGATGCATTCTCGACCTTCGGTCGCGATGCGACGGCGACGCTTGCCAAGGTCGACAAGCTGGTCGCGGCGGTCGATTCCGAGAAGGTCGGCACCACGATCGACAATATCTCGGTCGCGAGCGCCGATGCGCGCAAGGCGATCTCGTCGGTGACCGGGGTCGCCAACCGGATCGGAGAGCGCGAAGGCGATATCGACCAGATCATCACCGATGTGCAGCAGATGGCGAACAAGCTGAATGCCGCCTCGACCCGCGTCGATGGCGTGCTTGCCAAGCTCGACAGCTTCCTGGGCGAGGGCGATTCCGAATCGCTCTTCGCCGAGGCCAAGGCGACGCTGCAATCCTTCCGCCAGGTGGCCGATTCGCTGAATGCCCGCATCGGCCCGATCGCCGACAACCTGCAGCGCTTCTCCGGCACGGGCCTGCGCGACGTGCAGTCGCTGGTGAGCGATACCCGGCGCACCGTCCAGAGCCTCGAAGAGACCATCTCGGAATTCGACCGGAATCCGCAGAGGCTGCTTTTCGGCGGCGAGACGGTGAAGCAGTACGACGGGCGGACGCGGCGCTGACCGGATTGCTGCAACTGTGGCGCTAATTCCACATCCGCACGCGGCATTGGTGGCCGACGTCATTTTGTCCGCCGGCGCGGCGGTGACACCGGTGGACGCCCCTGCTACAGAGTGAACGACACAAGGGTTGGACAAGCATGGCGATCAGGGGTTTTGCGTCGAGATGGAGCAGGATGGCGGGCAACGCCGTCATCGTCTCCGGACTTTCGCTCCTGCTTGCCTCCTGCGGCGGCGGTGCCGCCAAGAACGACACGTTCGGCCTCTCCAGCGTTCCCGAGGTCACGGGACCGACGGCGCGCGGGCAGCAGATCCTGGTGCCTGAACCCTCTGCACTGAAGGCGCTCGACAGCGACCAGATCGTCATCCGGCCGTCTCTCGCCGAAATCCAGTATCTTTCCCGCTCGCAATGGAACGACCGCCTGCCGAAGATCGTGCAGGCGAAACTCGTCCAGGCCTTCGAGAACACCGGCGTCGTCGGCGGCGTCGGCAAGCCGGGCGAGGGGCTCGCGATCGACTTCCAGGTGGTGACCGATATCCGCGCCTTCGAGGTTCGCACGGACGGGCCGGACACGGCGGTGGTCGAACTCTCGGTGAAGATCGTCAACGACCGCAACGGCACCGTCCGCGCGCAAAAAGTGTTTCGCGGCAGCGCACCCGTCGGCGGAGCCGGAAACCCGGCCTTCGTGATGGCGCTCGACGCGGCCTTCGCCGGCGTCACGGCCGACATCGTCGCCTGGACGCTCAAGGCGATCTGATTTTTTCGACGATAGATGTGACTACGCCGCCGGCGGATCGCGCAGGCTCGTTCCCTGACGTGATGTTAGGCGCCCGCACGCGGCCATCTGACGGTTGCTAACCGCGTTCCCAAAAACCACTCTTCCGTCATGCTTGGGCTTGTCCCAAGCATCTGCAACCGTCCGATTTCGTGGGGCGTTGCAGATCCTCGGTACACGGGCCGAGGATGACGTTGAGCAAGGGGCGATGGCTCTCGGCAAAGACGCAGATGGCCGCTTTCGCGGCCATCGTGTCGTTCCATCGCAGAGATCGTCCGCTCAGTTGAAGCGGCCGGCGGCGTGGGCGAGCATCGTGTAGACCTTGCCCGTGTCCGATGTCAGGTAGGTCTGCGTCATCACCTTGTCGCGGTCGTTGCGGGCAACGTCGGCGAGCAGTTTCTCGAAATCGCTGATGTAGCGGTCGACGGCGGTGCGGAACTCCGGCTCGCGCTCGTACTTGCGCTTGATCTCGTCGAAGGTCTGCTGGCCCTTCAGCGTGTAGAGGCGGCGCGTGAAGACGTCGCGCTCGCCGCGCTGGTAGCGGCGCCAGAGATCGACAGAGGCGTCGTGGTCGATGGCGCGGGCGATATCGACCGACAGCGAGTTCAGCGATTCGACGACATGGCGCGGATTGCGGTTGTCGGCCGGGCGCTGGGGCTGGCTCTCAGTGCGCTGCGGCTGACCGAACTGCGTTTCCTCACGCGACGCGCCGCGCAGCAGGTCGCGCATCCAGCCGCCTTCACCGGCGGGCTGCTGCCGGGTTTCGGCCGGCGGTGTCGGCTCGCGCACGACGGCTGCCGCGGCACGCTCGAGGCCGAGACTGCCGCGCAGGAGCGACGCCGGCTCTTCCTGCGGCCGCTGCTCAACGACGCGGGCCGGCTGCTGCTGGATCGGCTGAATGATCGGCTGGGAGAGGGGGCGTTCGACGGCGGGTCGCGAGATCTCCAGCGTGCCGGCGGACTTGCCGATGATGTCGGAGAGGTCCTGGAGCGCCTTGATCTGCTCGGAGACGGCCCGGCGCATGGAGGCGGCACTTTCCTTGGCCTCTTCCGGCAGGTCGAAGGCGCCGCGCTTCAGTTCGTCGCGCGTCTCGTCCAGCTCGCGGCGGATGTTGGACGCGGCGTGGCGGATTTCATCCGTGGCGCTCGCGAACTTGCCGACCGATTCCTCGACGGCCTGGCGCAGCGCGTCGCGGATCTGGCCGGCGGCCGCATCGGATTTCTTGCCGGATTCCGTGAGCATGCGCTCGACATCGGCGAGCGATGCACCGACGCTGCCGCGAAGGCGGTTGGCGACCTCGCGGGTGCGTTCCTCTGCCGTTCCAAATGCGTTCTCGATGGACTTGCCGGCTTCGGCGCCGGCCTGCTCCAGCGTGTCGCGCAGCGACTGGGCTGCCGTCTGCGTGCGCTTCTCGGTCTCGCCGAGAATGCGGCCGACATCGGCGAAGGACGACTGGATGCCGCCGCGCAGGTTCGATGCGATTTGGCCCGAGCGCTCCTCGGCCCGGGAGAACACGCCCTCGACCATGCCTTCCAGCGACTGCATGGTCTTCTCGATATCCTCCGAGCGCTGGACGAGGCCGACGGAGAGCGAGCGCAGCGCGTCCTGGCGTTCTTCCAGCGTCGAAACGAGGTTGGACTGGGCTGCGGCCAGGAGGTCGGAGGCTTGCGAGAGGATCTTCGAATGGTCCTCGAAGCGGCCGACGATGCCGCCGATCTGCGAGAGCGTGCCGGCCGAGATGTCGGCCAGGCGATCCACCTTGCCTTCGAGCAGGCGCGACGTGGTCGACACCATGTCGGCGGCGCGTTCGGCCGAAGTCGAGAAGCGGTCGGTGGTCGCGGCCAGATGGTCGTCGACGGTCGAAAGCGTCGTGCCGGCCTCGTTGATCAGGCCCGCGATTGCGCTGTTGCTGGCCGACAGGCGGTCGATCAGCGAGAGCACGCTGCCCTGCAGGCTGTTTTCGACCTGACCGATGACCTTTGCGGCCTCTTCGGTGCGGCTGGTGATGGCGTTCAGCGTATCGTTGGTGCGTGCGCCGATCGCGTTGATCAGTGCGGCATTTTCTGCCCGCAGACGATCGGTGCTTTCCTGCGTGGCTACGGCGATACGTTCGGCGGCCTCGCGGCCGGTTGCGGCATAGTCCTCGATCGCGGGGCGGGCCTTCTCGTCGATCAGGCGGGCCATTTCGGCCGCGCGGCCGGCGAGCATCGAATTGAGCTCGCGCGTGCGCTCGTCGAGCGTCGTGCGGATCGAGCTGCCGCGCGTTTCGAGCGCCTTTTCGATGTCGGACAGACCGCCGCGGATCGACTGGCTGTGGCTTTCGAGGCGGCCTTCGACTTCGGCGAAGCGCGCTGCGGCGGCGGTCGTGGTCTCGTCGACCGTGCGGGCGAAGGCCTCGTTGCGGGCGGTGAGGTTGCCGGCAAAGTCCTCGCCGGTCTTGGCGATCGATTCGGCGGCGCGCTGCGCCTCGGCGCCCATGTCCTGGGCAGCACGCGAGACGGCACCGCGCAGCGAACTGCTGAGGCTTGCGAATTCCTCGCCGGTCTTGGCGATCGCCTGGACCGAACGCACGGCCTCGGCGTCCATGTCCTGCGCGGCTTCGGAAACAGCCTGCCTCAGCGTCTGCGCGAGGCCAGCGGCCTTGCCGTCGATTGTCCGGTTGACGCTGTCGAGGCCGATCGTCAGCGCCTTGTCCATGGTGGAGAGGCGTTCCTCGATCTTGCCGGTACGCGCGTCGATGGTTGTCGCGATACGCTCGGCAGCGTCCCCGGTGATCCGGCTGATATCGTCGACGCGACCGTCGATCGTACCGGCAATCCGGTCCGCGGCATCGCCGGTAACGCGGGTGATGTCCTGGACGCGGCCGTCGATGGTGCCGGCGATCCGGTCCGCCGCTTCGCCTGTGACACGGCCG
>CAMPIK010000021.1 GCA_946886325.1 uncultured Shinella sp. | reverse complement strand
CTCGCCGCCGGCGCGGGGCTCGTCTTCCCCGCACTCGGTTTCTTCGGCTTCGATCCGGTACTCGGGGCCGGCAACGACGACCGCGCGCTGACGGCGCTCGCCGTGCTCTATGCCTGGCTTCCGATCGCCCTCAAGCTGGCGGCGATTGCGCTGATGTGGAATTTTCCGCTGGGAGAGGCCGAACAGAAGGCGCTGCGTGCCCGGATCGACCGCTGACGCGCCTCAGGCCGGACGCTCGGAGACGGGTGTCGTCGGCTCCACCGGATCGCGCCCGCGCCAACCGGTGGCACGGCTGACGAGCGGGAAGTAGAGGCCATAGGGCAGAAGCCTGAGAAGCTTCAGCCAATAGGTGAAGCGGCGCGGGAAGGTGATCTCGAAACCCTGACGCTTCAGGCCGTCGGCGATGCGGTCGGCGGCTTCGTCCGGCGAGATCAGGGCGGGCATGGTGAAGGCGTTCTTGGCCGTCGCCGGCGTCGCGACGAAGCCCGGATTGACGATCTGGATATGGATGCCGAGCGGATCGAGATCGAATTTCAGGCTTTCCGCCATGTTGATCAGGGCCGCCTTTGTCGCGCCATAGGCCGCACTCGTCGGCAGGCCGCCATAACCGGTGACGGACGAGACGATCGCGATCTGGCCGTGGCGCTTCGCCTTCATGTGCGCAACGACGGGTATGAGGCAATTGACGGCACCGTGCAGGTTGACGGCGAAAGTCTTCTCGAAATCCTCGCGATGCAGGTTCCCGCCATCGACCGGCAGGTAGACGCCGGCATTGAGCACCGCAAGCGCGATCTGCCCGTGGTCGTATTCGATCGAAGAGATCACCCGCTCCATGTCGCGCGGGTCGGTCACGTCACCGTCGAGAACGATGATCCGTCCCGTCGCCCCGCTCGCCGCCACTTCGGTCTGCAAATCGAGCAGACGGTCGAGGTCGCGCGCCGTGACGACGACGCCGAAACCGTCTTCCGCCAACCGCTTGGCAAGCGCACGCCCGATGCCCGAGCTCGCTCCGGTGACCCAGGCCAGCCCATGGTCGGGTTGGGCAATGAAATCCGTCATTGGCACGTCCTTCCTTCCGGCGGACGTCGAACGACGCCGCGCGGCGCACGGGCGTGTGCGCCGTCCCTGTCTTCGTCTTTTGATTGTCCCGACCCTACCGGATCAATATGGCCTGAATCAGCCGATCAGGTCGCCGATGATCTGGCGGTAGGAGCCTGTCAGCTTCAGCTTGGCCTCGACGACCGCAAAACCGATGCAGGGCCGCTCCTTCTCAGCGACGGGGCGATGATCGATGCTGTCATCGGCAACCGAGATGTCGCCCGGACCGAAACGGCCGCGGCTGTCGTTGAAGGCGCCGTCGAGCACGATCGACAGTTCGCAGCCCTCATGCGTATGGGCGGGAACGGCGCGGCCGGGGCGGATCCAGAAGAAGCTCACCTCGCAATTGCCGAAATGACCGACGACATGCTCCTTGAAGCCCGGCAGTTTCGTCTTCCACGGAATATCCTCGGCCTCGAAGCCAACGAAGTCGCGGATGGCGCGCGGCAAGAGTGCCCCTGCCCGCCTCGGCGCAAGGTCGATCGCGCGATCGGGCGCCGGCCGCGACCCCAGGATCGCCCCGAGCCTGCCGTCGCGGTCCGAAAGCGGCGCCGGGTCGACCGTCTCCAGCGAGACACCGGCCAGCGACTCGAGGTCGGAGACGAACTTCCGGTTCGTATCCCGCATCTCGAGATGCGCCTCGACCAGAACGCGCGCCGGCTCCGGCAGGGAACCCGCCACATAATGCGCCATCAGGGCATCCACGGTATCGATATGCTCGCGAACCATTCGCTCGTCAGTCCTGTCCGGGTTTCCGGCGGGACGCCACGGAGGCGACGCCGCACGGTCATCTTTTCAATCCCCGATACGCGACAAGTCAAGGCATGGATCACCGTTTCGTGAAATGATCGATCGCGCCGCGGTTCGTCGCGGGCCACCGGCAGGCAATGGCAGGCGGGTGGCGAAAATATGCCCCCGAAGCCCGCGGCCTCGAAAGATAATTTCTTGCAAACTGTTGCCTGCGGACGGAAAAGACGCCTCTATCCCTGCATCGAACACGAGGCCCGCCGCCATGTCCTTTCTGCCCACCGTACTGGATGCCATCGGCAACACGCCGCTGATCCGCCTCAAGGCCGCGTCGGAGGCGACGGGCTGCGACATCCTCGGCAAGGCGGAATTCCTCAATCCCGGCCAGTCGGTCAAGGACCGTGCGGCACTCGCTATCATCCGCAAGGCGGAACAGAGCGGCGAGCTGCGCCCCGGCGGCGTGATCGTCGAGGGCACCGCGGGCAATACGGGCATCGGATTGGCGCTCGTCGCCCAGGCGCTCGGCTACCGTACCGTCATCGTCATTCCCGAGACACAGAGCCAGGAGAAGAAGGACGCGCTGAAACTTCTCGGCGCCGAACTCGTCGAAGTGCCGGCCGTTCCCTACAAGAACCCGAACAATTACGTGAAGCTTTCGGGCCGCCTCGCCGCCCAGCTCGCGAAGACCGAGCCGAATGGCGCGATCTGGGCGAACCAGTTCGACAATGTCGCCAACCGCGATGCCCATGTGGAGACGACAGCGCCCGAGATCTGGCGCGACACGGACGGCAAGGTCGACGGTTTCGTCTGCGCCGTCGGCTCCGGCGGCACGCTCGCCGGCGTGGCCGAGGGCCTGAGGGCCAAGAACCCCGGCATCAAGATCGCCATTGCCGATCCGGAGGGTGCTGCCCTCTACAACTATTATGCAAATGGCGAACTGAAATCGTCGGGAAGCTCGATCACCGAGGGCATCGGCCAGGGCCGCATCACCGCCAACCTCGAAGGTTTCACGCCGGATTTCGCCTACCAGATCCCGGACAGCGAGGCGATTCCGCTCGTCTTCGACCTGATCGAGAAGGAAGGCATCTGCCTCGGCGGCTCCTCCGGCATCAACATTGCCGGCGCGATCCGGCTCGCCAAGGACCTCGGCCCCGGCCATACCATCGTGACGATCCTCTGCGACTATGGTAACCGCTACCAGTCGAAACTCTTCAATCCGGAGTTTCTCGATTCGAAGGGCCTGCCGGTTCCCGGCTGGCTGACGGCCCGGTCGAAGATCTCGGTGCCATACGAAAAAGTTGATTGACAGTCATGACAGGCAGCACCACCCCGCTCTTCCGCGACGATTTCTATCTCTCGACCTCGGAAGCGGTGGTGACGGCTGTGCATGAAGACGGCGGCATCGAGCTCGACCAGACCTGTTTCTACGCGACCTCCGGCGGGCAGCCCGGCGACACCGGTTTCCTGGAGCGCGCCGACGGCAGCCGCATCGCGCTTAGCCTTGCCGTCAACGGCGTTACGAAGGACATCACCATCCACCGCCCCGTCGACGGCGAGCCTTCACCCATCGTCGGCGAGACCGTCGTCGCGCATATCGACTGGCCGCGGCGCTACCGGCTGATGCGCATGCACACCGCCTGCCACCTGCTCTCCGTCGTCTGTCCCTTCCCGATCACCGGGGCTGCGGTCGGCGAGGAGGAGAGCCGGGTCGATTTCGACATGTCCGAGACGATCGACAAGGACACTGTCACCGGCCAGCTGATGCAGCTCGTGACGGAAAACCATCCGGTCTATGTCCAGTGGATCACCGACGCCGAACTCGCCGCCAATCCCGGCATCGTGAAATCCAAGAACGTCCGCCCGCCGGTGGGTCTCGGCCGGGTCAGCCTCGTCTGCATCGGCGAAAACTCCGCCATCGACAGCCAGCCCTGCGGCGGGACGCATGTCTCCGAGACCCAGGAGGTCGGCGCGATCCACATCGCGAGGATCGAGAAGAAGGGCAAGGAGAACCGGCGGTTCCGCATCCGCTTCGGCCTGCCCGGCGAAGACGCGGCCTGACGCCCGAACAAGAACATTCCTGGAAGGAAGATCATGACCGCCGAGAAGAGCAAGTTCGTCGTTTCCGCCGACTGGGTCGAAAAGCAGCTCGGCGCGCCGGAATTCCGCGTCGTCGACGCGTCCTGGTACCTGCCCGCGCAAAACAGGAACGGTGCCGTCGAATATGCCGCCGGCCATATTCCGGGCGCGGTCTTCTTCGACCAGGACGTCATCGCCGACCATGCAAGCGGCCTGCCGCACACGATCCCCTCGCCCGAGGCCTTCGCACTTGAAGTCGGCAGACTCGGCATCTCCGACACCGACACGATCGTCGTCTACGACGGCCCCGGCATCTTCACGGCGCCGCGCGTCTGGTGGATGTTCCGCGTCATGGGTGCGACGTCCGTCTTCGTCATGGACGGCGGCATCGACGGCTGGAAGCGCGAGGGTCGCCCCTTGCAGACCGACCTGCCCGAGCCTGCGCCGGCCACCTTCCACACCCATTTCAACCCCTATGCCGTGACCGGCTTCGAGGAGATGCGCGGCATCGTCTCCACCGGCTCGAAACAGGTCGCCGATGCGCGCGGCGCCGGTCGTTTTACGGGCGAGGAACCGGAACCGCGCGCCGGCATGCGCTCCGGCCACATGCCGGGCGCCCGCAACACGCCGGTCACGGCCTTTTCCGAAGGCGGCCGGTTCAAGGACCTCGCAGATCTCCGGGCGATCTTCGAAGAGGCGGGCATCGATCTCACGAAACCCGTCGTCACGAGCTGCGGTTCTGGCGTGACCGCCGCCGTCATCACGCTGGCGCTCCATTCGCTCGGCCACACCGACAACACGCTCTATGACGGCTCCTGGTCGGAATGGGGCAGCCGCGACGACACGCCCGTCGTCACGGGACGGAGCTGACCGATGGCCGCGAAAACCCCAAAACCGCTGCCCGTCCACATCACGGCGCTCGAAATGCGCGCGCCGCCGAAGCAGAGCCTGCCGATGCCGGTGAACATCCACACGGCGATCATGCGCGTGCCGGGCATTCCGCTCGCCTTCTACCGCTTTCTCTACCGGCAGGTCGGTGCGCGCTGGCATTGGGTCGACCGGCTGCGCCTCGACGACGAGGCGCTCGCCGCGATCCTGCACGACGCCCGCACCTCCGTCACCGTGCTTTATGTCGACGGCGCACCCGCCGGTTTCTTCGAGCTCTTCCAGATCGATGCCGAGACGGTCGAACTGGTGCATTTCGGCCTCTTCGAACACGCGCTCGGCCTCGGCATCGGCAAGTGGTTCATGCTGCAGACGCTCTATGCCGCCTGGTCCTCCGATCCGAAGCTCGTCACCGTGACGACGAACAATCTCGACCATCCGCGCGCGCTCCAGCTCTACCAGATGTTCGGCTTCTCGCCGGTCTCGACGCATGAAGGCAGCGTGACGCCGCTGAGCGAGACCGAACTCAGGGAACTCGCGCGGCTTATCTGATCCGTCGCTTAACAAAGATGAACGGCAGGCAACGGCCGGTTCAGCGTGCCTTCAAGCGCGCCATGAGATCGTGCCCCCATCGAACGCTTGGGGAAACCACGATGAACCGCCGCACTTTCATTGCCACGCTTGCCGCCGCCCTTGCCGCACCCGGCCTGTCGCTTGCCCAGGACACGCCGTCCGAGGCCGTGATCATGCGCCGCCTCGAGGCCGCACCCGCCCGCCGTCTGCGCCCGGAGGAACGCGTCACCGTCAAGGAATTGAAGCGCCGCCCGGATCTGCGCCGCGCGGCTCCCTCGATCGACATCCAGTCGATCAACTTCGCCTTCGGCTCGGCCGTCATCCCGCGCGAGGAATTCCGCAAGGTCCGTCAGATCGCCCGCGCCATGCAGCAGATTCTGCGCCGCCGCCGCAATGCGCGCTTCCTGATCGAAGGCCATACCGATGCGGTCGGCTCGGACTATTCCAACCAGATCCTCTCCGAACGCCGCGCCGAATCGCTGAAATGGCTGCTCGTGCAGGAATTCGGCGTCCAGGCCTATGCGCTGGAGACGGTCGGCTACGGCGAGCAATATCTGCTTGTGCCGACGCAATACGAGGAATGGCGCAACCGCCGCGTGACGCTTCGGCGCATCGACGAATTCGTCCGCTGATCCCGTCAGGAATCGGGTGTCGTCGCGGTCGCGAATGACCCAGGGTCTCCGGAACGAAGCCTTCCGGAGACCGAACCATGTCCCTGCATTTCCGCCCGATGCCGACCGAAACCGCAGCCGCCCTCTGGAACGGCGGTCTCGACGCCTATGGCATGAAGCCTGAACGCGCGCGATCGGACGGCAAGGGCGTTCCCTGCCGCCATTGCCTGCGACCGGTGGAGAAGGACGAGGATTACCTGATCCTGGCCTACCGTCCCTTCCCGGCGCTCCAGCCCTATGCCGAAACGGGGCCGATCTTCCTGCATGCCGATCGCTGCGCGCCGCATGAACCGTCCGACGATCTTCCACCGATCCTCGACAGCCGCGACTACATCCTGCGCGGCTATTCCGCCGCCGACCGGATCGTTTATGGCACCGGCGCGGTCGTGCCGACGCCGGAGCTTGTGGAACAGGCAAAGCGCATCCTGTCGCGCGCTGACGTCGCCTATGTGCATGTGCGCTCGGCGCGCAACAACTGCTACCAGTGCCGCATCGACCGCGCATGAAAAAGGCCCGGATCGCTCCGGGCCTTTGACATCGTATTGCGCACCATAAGCTCAGGCGACGGCGAGCGCCTTTTCCGGCGCGTGCATCTCGTAGCCCAGGGCCTCGGCGACCGGCTGGTTGGTGATGCGGCCGCGATGCACGTTGAGGCCGGCGCGCAGATGGCGGTCTTCGGTGATCGCCTTCAGGCCCTTGTCGGCAAGCTGGAGACCGTAGTGCAGCGTCGCGTTGTTGAGCGCCTGCGCCGAGGTGACGGGCACGGCACCCGGCATGTTGGCGACGCAATAGTGCACGACGCCGTCGACCTCGTAGGTCGGCTCGGAATGGGTCGTGGCATGCGAGGTCTCGAAGCAGCCGCCCTGGTCGATCGCCACGTCGACGATGACCGCGCCCTTCTTCATGCCCGACAGCATTTCGCGCGTCACGAGCTTCGGCGCGGCTGCGCCCGGGATCAGCACGGCGCCAATGACCAGATCGGCCGCAAAAACTTCCTCTTCCAGCGCGTCGATCGTCGAATAGCGGGTGTGGATGCGGCCGCCGAAGATATCGTCGAGCTGGCGCAGCCGCGGAATGGAACGGTCGAGAATCGACACGTCGGCGCCGAGGCCGGCAGCCATCCTTGCGGCATGCAGCCCGACGACGCCGCCGCCGATGACGGCGACCTTGGCCGGCAGCACGCCCGGCACGCCGCCGAGCAGGATGCCGCGACCGCCATTGGCCTTCTGAAGCGCGGTCGCGCCGGCCTGGATCGACAGACGGCCTGCGACTTCCGACATCGGCGCCAGCAGCGGCAGCCCGCCGCGCTCGTCCGTCACCGTTTCGTAGGCGACCGCCGTGACACCCGATTCGACCAGACCCTTCGTCTGGTCCGGATCGGGCGCGAGATGGAGATAGGTATAGAGGATCTGGCCATCGCGAAGCTGCGTCCATTCGGACGGCTGCGGTTCCTTGACCTTGACGATCATGTCGGACTTTTCGAAGACGTCCTTGGCCGAACCGACGATCCTGGCGCCCGCGGCGCGGTAGCTGTCGTCATCTGCGCCGATGCCGGCGCCGGCCTTCGTCTCGACCACGACCTCGTGGCCATGGGCAATATATTCACGCACCGCGCCGGGTGTCAGGCCCACTCGATATTCATGATTTTTGATTTCCTTCGGGCAACCGACACGCATCTTGGCGTTCCTCTCTCTTCTTGTCGTTGACGGAACCTGTCACTCCACAGGTTCGTCAATGACACCAGAAACCCCGCGAAATGTCCTTGCAAA
Source organism: uncultured Shinella sp. (assembly GCA_946886325.1). Next base: position 4,177 of record CAMPIK010000021.1, on the reverse strand, counting down.
GCGCAATCGCCTGGCACACGATATTCGAAGAAAATTGCGTGAAACCGGAAAAATTCGAAGAAACCACCAATGGCAGAACTCAACACCATCGATGCTTCGATCCTGCGCGTCCTGCAGCAGAACGGGCGAATCTCCAATGCCGAGCTTGCCGAGCGCGTCGGCCTGTCACCATCAGCCTGTTCGCGGCGGCTCGACATCCTCGAAAAATCCGGCGTGATCAGCGGCTATCACGCGCGCCTGTCGCACAAGGCGCTCGACTACAAGATGATGGTGATCGTGCATATCTCGCTGTCGGGCCAGTTCGCCAAGACGCTCGCCGAATTCGAGGCGGCGGTGAAACTCTGCCCCAACGTGCTCGTCTGCTACCTGATGTCGGGCGAATACGACTATATCCTGCGTGTCGCCGCGAAAGACCTCGAGGACTACGAGCGCATCCACCGCGACTGGCTCTCCGCCCTGCCCCACGTCGTCAAGATCAATTCGAGCTTTGCGCTGCGCGAAATCATCGACCGGCCGAATGTCGGCGTCTGAGGCACGCCGCGCGCCGCGCTACTCTGCCCCGACGACGCGGTTGCGGCCGGCATTCTTCGCCGCATAGAGCCGCGTGTCGGCCGCCGACAGCAGGGCGTTCAGCGTGTTGCCGTCGAGATTGCTGGTGGCGACGCCGATGCTGATGGTGACGCAGGTCGCATCCGGCCGGGAGATCGTCGTCTCGACGGCCTCGCGGAGGCGCTCCGCCCGCTGGAGTGCCGCCTCGTGCGACAGGCCCTCGCAGAGGATGACGAATTCCTCGCCGCCGAACCGGTAGACGCGGTCGCCGGCCCTGAGGTTCTCCTTGAGGATGCCGGCGGTGCGCTTCAGCACCTGGTCGCCGACGAGATGGCCGAAGAGATCGTTGACCGCCTTGAAGTGATCGGCGTCGATGATCATCAGGCTGGTGATCGTGCCCGCCACCGCCGAATTCTGCAGCATCTTCGGCCCTTCGAATTCGAGCCGGCTGCGATCATAGATGCCGGTCAGCGCGTCGCGCCCGGACCGGTCGAGCAGGTCCTCGTAGCGCTCGCGGAATGTCAGGTCGTTGAAGATGTCGCCGATCGGGCGGGACGATACCGGGATCGCCGAAATCTTCGAGAAATGCAGGTAGATCGCGGTCAGGACCGAGAAGACCAGCGCCGCCAGCATCTTGGCGATCCAGCCGCCCCAGAAGACCGCGGCCGGCGCGCCGTTGAGATAGTGCAGCGCCGCGAAGAAGCCGATCTGGTCGAAGGTCAGCACGGCGGCGGCGGCAACCAGGAATCGCGGCCAGACCCGCTGCTTGAAGACCCGGCTCAGCCGCTCGTAGAGCAGAATGATCGCCAGCGCATCGAGATAGAGCAGCGTCGTGCCCCAGAGCATCAGCCAGCCCATCTCGTCGATGAAGGCGAGATCCGCGACCCGACCGGGCACGACCCCGATCGTCTCGTGGTAGCGCAGGATGAGGCTGAGACCGACCGTCAGGAAATTGCCGGCCAGAAGACCGTAGATCGGCGCCCGGACGATCGCCGCGTCCTCCTTGACATAGAGCAGGAGGATCATCACCAGCTTGCCGGAGAACAGCACAGAGGAGCCGGGCGAAATCACCCCGAACGGCAGTTCGACATAGAAGACGGCGGCGAGATAGGTTTCGAGGAAATGCATCACGCCGAGCGCCGCGATGAAGACGCCGATGCCGATGCGATGCCTAAGGTGCAGCAGCCAGACCATGAAGGCAAAATAGAAGATCGCCTCGACGACCAGCAGAATCAGATTGTGAACGCCCATTTCCAGTCCGCACCCATCTACCCGGCCTCCGCCCCGCCCGGATATCTCCAGATGGCATGCAAAAGCATGCCGACCACCGACCTTGCGCATGATTCCACGGGAAAATCGATCCCGAATTTCAGGGTGTCCGGCCGGAGGTGTCCCGGATCGCAGGCCGTGCGCCAGTCCGGTGGTGGCTGAGGCGAATTTTTCCAATGGACAGGACCACGCCAGGGTGGTGAGCTTCCATCATCCGGGTCATACCGGCGTCATGCCGATCCGCTTTAGTCGCAATCCTGACAGACGAGAGGAGCTCCCATGCAGACCGAGAAGGACCTTTTCCCCTTGAGCCGGCGTTCGCTGCTTGCCGGCATGGCCGCCTCTTCGGCGCTTGTCATGCTCCATCCCTTTGCCGTGAAGGCCGCCGCCAACCAGGCGCATCTGCGCATCCTGGAGACGACGGACCTGCACGTGCATGTCTTTCCCTACGACTATTATGCCGACAAGCCGAACGAGACGATGGGCCTTGCCCGCACCGCCTCGCTGATCGACGCGATCCGCGCGGAAGCGACGAACAGCATTCTCGTCGACAACGGCGATTTCCTGCAGGGCAATCCGATGGGCGACTATTTCGCCTATGAGGCGGGCTTCAAGGCCGGCGACGTGCATCCGATCATCAAGGCGATGAACGTGCTCGGCTACGATTGCGGCACGCTCGGCAACCACGAATTCAACTACGGGCTCGACTTCCTGTTCAACGTCACCGCCGGCGCCAACTTCCCCGTCGTCTGCGCCAACCTGACGAAGGGCGCGCTCGCCGCCAATGCGCGCGAGGACGCGCTTTTCCTCAAACCCTACATCATCCTCGACCGCATGGTGAAGGACGGCGCGGGCACCGAGCACCCGATCCGCATCGGCCTCATCGGCTTCGTGCCGCCGCAGATCATGAACTGGGACGCCAAGCACCTCGAAGGCAAGGCGATGGCCCGCGACATGGTCAAGGCGGCGGAAGCCTTCGTGCCGCAAATGCGCGAGGAAGGCTGCGACATCGTCGTGGCGCTCTCCCATTCCGGCATCGGCCAGCAGGCCTATGCGGAGAACCTGGAGAACGCATCCGTGCCGCTTGCGGCGATCGAGGGCATCGATGCGATCGTCACCGGCCACAGCCATCTCGATTTCCCCGGCCCGAAATTCGAGGGCTTTTCCGGCGTCGACAATGAAAAGGGCCTCGTTTCCGGCAAGCCGGCGGTCATGGGCGGCTTCTGGGGCTCGCATCTCGGCCTGATCGACCTGCTGCTGGAGCGCGACGGCGGCCAATGGCGCGTCGTCGGCTCCACCTCCGAGGCCCGCCCGATCTTCCACCGGGACGCCGACAAGAAGGTGGTCGCCAATGTCGCCGACAAGCCGGAGATCGTCGAGGCGGTGACGGCCGACCACGAGGCGACGCTTGCCTATGTGCGAACCCCGGTCGGCAAGACGACGGCGCCGCTCTACTCCTATTTCGCGCTCGTTGCCGACGATCCGTCGGTGCAGATCGTCAGCCAGGCGCAGACCTGGTACATGCGCGACATGCTGAAGGAGACCGAATTCAAGGACCTGCCGGTGCTCTCCGCCGCAGCCCCCTTCAAGGCCGGCGGTCGCGGCGGACCGGACTATTATACCGACGTGCCGGCCGGCTCGATCGCCATCAAGAACGTCGCCGACCTCTATCTCTATCCGAACACGGTGCAGGCGGTCGCGATCACCGGCGCCGACGTCAGGGAATGGCTGGAAATGTCGGCCGGCATCTTCAACAGGGTCGAACCGGGCGCGAAGGACGTCGCGCTGATCAACCCGTCCTTCCCGTCCTACAATTTCGACGTGATCGACGGCGTGACCTACCGCATCGACCTGTCGCAGCCGGCGAAATACGACAAGGACGGCAATCTGGTGCAGGCCGACGCCAGCCGCATCCGCGATCTCTCCTTCGACGGCAAGCCGATCGATCCGGCCGCCCGCTTCATCGTCGCGACCAACAACTATCGCGCCGGCGGCGGCGGCAATTTTCCGGGCATCGCCGCCGACAAGGTGGTCTTCGTGGCGCCCGACACCAACCGCGACGTCATCGTGCGCTATATCATCGCCGAGGGCACGATCGACCCGGCCGCCGACGCCAACTGGACCTTTGCGCCTGTCGATGGCGCCACGGCGGTGTTCGAGACCGGCCCGAAAGCGCGGGAGTTTGCCGCCGCCGTCAAGGGCGCCCGAATCGAGGATGCCGGCGACGGCGCCGAAGGCTTCGCGAAGTTCCGGCTGCTGCTCTGAGAGGGTTCGCAGGCGCCCTGCTCTGGCGACTTAACTAAGCTCTCTGCCGGAACGGCGTCCCGACCGGCCCGATCTCCGCCGCGCGCATCCTGTC
>CAMPIK010000020.1 GCA_946886325.1 uncultured Shinella sp. | reverse complement strand
AATAGGACAAGACCCATGAGCTACGACCAGACGCGCGTCGTCGATGCCATCCGCGCCTTCGAGGCCGGCGAGATCGTCGTCGTCATGGACGACGACGGCCGCGAGAACGAAGGTGACCTCATCGTCGCCGCTGTCCATTGCACGCCGGAAAAGATGGCCTTCATCGTGCGCCACACATCCGGCATCGTCTGCACGCCGATGCCGCGCGAGGAAGCCAAGCGGCTGAACCTCAACGCCATGGTGGCGGAGAACGACTCGGCGCACACCACGGCCTTCACCGTCTCCGTCGATTTCAAGCACGGCACCTCGACCGGCATCTCGGCCGACGACCGCACGCTGACGGTGCGCAACCTCGCGAACCCCAATGTCGGCGCCAGCGATTTCCTGCGCCCCGGCCACATCTTCCCGCTCGTTGCGCGCGAGGGCGGCGTGCTGATGCGCTCCGGCCATACGGAAGCCGCCGTCGATCTCTGCCGGCTCGCCAGCCTGCCGCCGATCGGGGTGATCTCCGAGCTCGTCAATGACGACGGCACCGTGATGCGCGGCCCGCAGGTCGCCTCCTTTGCCGAGACGCACGGCCTGAAGCAGGTCTCCGTCGCCGACCTCATCGCCTATCGCCAGCGCAAGGAGACGCTGATCGAACAGGTGGGCACGCTCGACATCGAGACGCCCTACGGCAAGGCGAAGGGCTACACCTACACGCTGCCCTGGGACCCGATGCAGCATCTGGCCGTCGTCTTCGGCGACATCCGTGACGGCGTCGACATTCCCGTGCGCCTGCATCTGGAAAATGTCGGCGGCGACGTCTTCGGGTCGAGCCGCCAGATCGATGCGATCATGAAGCGCATCTCGGAACAGGGCCGCGGCGTCATCGTCTATCTGCGCGAAGGCTCCGTCGGCGTTGGCGCGTCGAGCACGGCGCGCAAGGGCAAACACGAAGGCGAGCATCACGACGAGGCCCAGGCGCGCGAGAGCGAATGGCTGGAAATCGGCCTCGGCGCGCAGATCCTGAAGGATCTCGGCATTTCCTCGATCAAGCTGATCGCGTCCCGCGAGCGCCACTATGTCGGCCTCGAAGGCTTCGGCATCCGCATCACCGAGACGGATCTCTGCTGACGATGGCGCACGGCCGATGACCTCCGCCGCAAAGCAGGATGCCCCGAACGGTCTTCGGCTGGTCATGCATATCGGCCCGCCGAAGACGGCGACGTCCTATCTGCAGCAGCAGTTCGTTGCCTTGAGGGGCGATCTCGCCAAGCGGGGCTGGCTGTTTCCGGAGACAGGCTCGGCCGGCAACGGCGCGCATCATCACCTCGCCTATTTCGCAGCCAAGTTCCTCGATGCGGACGGCGTGCATCACCGCAAGCTCAAGGCACTCGCCGCCGATGCCGACAGGCGCGGCCTCAACGTGCTGATGTCGGCCGAGGGCTTTTCCACCTGGAAGCCCGAAAACTACGAGCGGTTGCGCGCGATCTTCGGCGGCCGGCCGCTCGACATCGTCTACACGGTGCGCGATCCGGTGACGCTCTTCCACTCGCACTGGTCGGAACAGGTCAAGCATGGCCACACGCTGAGCCTGTTGGAGCGCCACGCGCAGTATTTCGAGGACCCGACGAAATCGCGCGTCATCAATCCGCTGGTCGTGCTGGACAAGCTCCGGGACCTCGACGCGACGCGGCTTCATGTGGTGCTCTACGAGGAAATATCGCGCAACAAGCTCGATATCTTCGACCTGGTCATGAAGCAGGTCCTCGGCATCGGCGACCTGCCGCCCCGCAAGCTCGGCCGCGCCAACGAGCGCAACGAGATCGAGATGACCGAGTTCATCCGGGTTCTGGTGAAGATGACCAACGAGCGCGACCGGGTGCATGGGCGCACGCTCCGGCAGAGCTTCATGACGCTTTCGAGCGAGGCGGAGCGCGACGAGATCGTGCGGACGGTGCGGGACAAGGCCGAAGGCGCAAAGCGGGAGCTCATCCTCTCACGCGACGAACCTGCGCTGCTCGGCATCGAACGGCGGCTGCGAAAGAGATATGCCGAGGCCATGATCCCGCCGGCCGGCAAGGACCCGATCTTCCAGCGCGGGATCGCGCATCTTGCGCACTATGACGAGGACGCACTCCGCGCCGTGCCCGAGGTGAAGGCGCTGCTCGATGAAATGGCATCGCGGCTGAAGCGCGCCGAGAAAAATGTATTCTACAGACTGTCGGCCCGGCTCCGCCGGATGCTGAAACGGACATGAACCTTCGAAGCCTTGACGCTTAAGGATCGCAAACGACCATGAGTTCGCCCAAGCCCCTGCGGCTCGTCATGCATATCGGCCCGCACAAGACGGCGACGACCTATATGCAGTCGAATTTCAAGCACCATGCCGATGCGCTGCGCCAGCGTGGCTGGCTCTATCCGGCAATCGGCGAGCGGGTCGGCAGCGCGCACCACGACCTGTCGGACCAGGGCTCGCAATTCGTCCATCGCAAAGGGCCGCGCTACGACGACTTCCGCCGCGTGATCGACAAGGCCGACGCCGAAGGGCTGAACGTGCTTCTGTCCTCGGAGGGTTTTCGCAAGTGGAAGCCGGCGCATTTCCAGGCCGTCCAGGAGGTGATCGGCGAGCGCAAGCTGCATTTGGTCTATGCGCTGCGCGACCCGCTCGACATGTTCTATTCCTTCTGGGCGCAGAAGGTGAAGACGGGCATGGTGCTGAGCCTGCCGGAGCGCATGGAAAAGCATTTTCCCGATCCGATGCACTCGCATCTCTTGAACCCGCTGGTGGAGATCGAGCCGCTCGTCAAGAAGACCTCCGCCGACCTCACCATCCTGCTCTATGACGAGATGCGCCGGCGCAAGCTCGATATCTACACGGTCTTCATGGAGACGGTGCTCGGCATCGGCGACCTGCCGCCGGCCGAACGCCCCTCCTCCAACGAGCGCCTGCCGATCGAGATGACGGAATTCATCCGGCTGCTCTCCGTCGAGAACGAGGGTTTCGGCGGACGCGGGCGGCTCCATATGGGCGACGCGGTGCGCTATTTCTTCTCGCCCGAAGAGAAGGCCGAGATCCTGCGCGTGATGGAGCTTGCCGCCCCAAGGGCACGCCGTGTCGAGGAGATTTCACGCGAAAGTCCCGAATTTCTGGCGGTCGAGAGCCGTCTGGTCGAAAGGCTGGGAACATATATGTATCCCCTGCCCGATGACGGCCGGCTGTTTTCGCGCGAGCCCGCGCGCTGGGTCCACTACGACCAGGCGGAGCTGCGCGCGGTGCCGGAGGTTGCCGCCGTTCTTACGAAGGCGCGGCGCAAGACGCGGTCCAGCAGCCCGGCGATCGTCATCGCCAATCTGACCAAGCGCCTCATTATCCAGGGGCGCGCCATCCGGAAACGGTTCCGAATCTGACGGGGAGAGCAGGAAGAATGTGGGATTTCAGCATCGGCAGGACGATCGGCATTCTTCTCCAGACGCTTCCCTTCATCCTGCTGCGCATGGCGATCTATTTCGGCATCACGCTCGTCTTCATCCTGGCGACGGGAACGGGTGCGGGCATCGGCTATGGCGTCGGCAACCTCAGCGAAGACCCAAGCGGCTTCGCGGTCGGCGGCGGCTTCATCGGTTTCGGCCTTGTCGCCGGCGCGGTCTACTGGGCGCGCGAATGGCTGCTCTACATGGTGAAGGCCGCCCATATCGCCGTCATCGTCAAGCTGATCGACAACGCGCCGCTGCCGGCCGGCCAAAGCCAGGTGGCCTATGGCCGGGAAGTCGTCACGGCCCGCTTCGGCGAGGCGAATACGCTCTTCGTGCTCGACCAGCTCATCAAGGGCGCGATTGCCGCGATCACCGGGCTTATCGGCGGCATCGCCGCCTTCCTGCCGATCCCCGGCCTCGACGCGCTCGCCCGCTTCGCCAATACCGTGATCCGGCTGTCACTCACCTATGTCGACGAGATCATCCTCGGCTACAACATCCGCACCAACAGCACGAATGCCTGGGATAGTTCCCGCCACGGGCTCGTTCTCTATGCCCAGAACGGCCTGAAGATGGTCAAGAACGCGGTCTGGCTTTCCGTCTTCCTGTGGATCCTCGCCATCGTCGTCTTCCTGCTGGCGCTGTCGCCGGCCGCCGCGATCCTCTATTTCTTCCCCGGCAATATCGCCGGATACGCCTTCGTGATCGCGCTTGTCTTCGCCTGGGCCTTCAAGGCGGCCGTGCTCGAACCCTTTGCGATCGCCGCTCTCATGAGCGTCTATTTCAAGACGATCGAAGGCCAGGTGCCGGACCCCGCCTGGGACGCCAAGCTTGCCGGCGCCTCGTCGAAATTCCGCGAGATCAAGGAAAAGGCCGTCAGCGCCTTCGGCGGGCGTCCGGCCACCGCGTGATCGCTACCTACGAGGCGGCGAGCCAGCCGTCGAGATAGCGCACCTCTTCCACACCGGCAAAACGGGCAAGGCGCGCCAGTTCGGATTCGAGCTTCGCGATCCGGCCGGAGGACGCGCGGACGCCGGGCTCCAGCCAGAGGCGGCGCACATCGAGCGATCCGGCCCTGCGGTCCGCCTTCATGTCGATCCGCCCCACCAGCCTGTCGCCTTCGAGCAGCGGGAAGACATAGTAGCCATATTGCCGCTTCGGTTCCGGCACGAAGATCTCGATGCGGTAGAAGAAGCCGAAGAGCCGTTCGGTGCGGTTGCGGTTGCGGATCAGCGGATCGAAGGGCGACAGCACGCGCAGCCGGTTCGGCGGCTCCGGCACTGCGGCAAGGCTCTCCGCGAAACCCGGCAGCGCGACGGAGGCCCGCGGCTTGCCGGGCTCCACGGTTTCGATGGCGACGGGCTGCAATTCATCGCGATGGGTTTCGACCCAGGCCTTCGCCTCTTCCGGCGACAGCAGGTCCCAGAAGGCCGCGATCTCGCCATGGGTGGCGAAACCCAGCCGTTCCAGCGCGCTGCGGCAGGCCCAGTCGACGAAGGCGTCGTGGTCGACCTCCGGCTCATGGTGATGCGGCGGCAGCACGCGCTCGACAAGGTCGTAGACCTTCTGGAAATTCTCGCGCCGGGCGATGGCCACCTTGCCGGTGCGCCAGAGATATTCGAGCGCGGTCTTCGACGGATGCCAGTTCCACCAGCCGCCGGACTTGTGATCGTCCGTCTTCAGCTCGCGCGACATGACGGCGCCGCCTGCCTCAATGCGGGCATAGGTGTCGTCGAACGCCTCCTCGAAACCCTCGCCGCGCCATTTGCGCCAGCGCTCCAGGATCACGGCATCCTCGCGGCGGAACCTGTGCTTCCAGTAGCGGAAGAAGCCGCTCGGGATGATCGAGGCGTCATGCGTCCAGTTCTCGAAGAGCTCGCCATCCGTCTCGAGCAGGTCGGCCAGATGTTCGCGCCGGTAGGTCTGGTTGCGCGTGAACAGGATCTGGTGATGCGCGCGCTCGACGGTCGCGATGCTGTCGACCTGGACGAAGCCGAGATCGTGGATCATCTGCAGCAGGCCGTCCTTGCCGAGCATGCGCCCCGGATGGCCCGACAGGCCCTGTCGGGCGAGGAAGACGCGGCGCGCCTCGGCGTTTGTCAGCAGAATCGTCATGCTGCGAGCATAGACAAATTTGCGGCAGGATTTCCAGATCAAAACAGGAACAAACCTGATCTTTCCGCGCACCCTACTGCTTTTATGCAGATCGCTAAAATTTGAGGAAAGCCCAAAACCGGATTGCAGCGAATTTCAACTAAAACGGGTTCATCGACAAAAAGGGTTGGGGAACTCTATGAAAACGATCATCACACTCATGCTGGCTCTGTGCCTTGCAATGCCGTCCACCGCCGCCTTTGCCGGCAAGAAGCGCATGGGCGCCGCAATGGCCGCGGGAATCGGCGGCCTCATGCTCAAGGAATTTGCCAGGCAGACGCGCAACAAGGGCTGCAACAAGTCCTCCTGCAAGTCGCGCGTGAAGGCCACGAACGGCAAGAAGCGCCAGACGATTACCCGTTCGGCCGAGCGATCCGCCAACAAGACGCGCGGCGTGACTGCCCGCGACACCAAGGCTTCCGGCGCCGGTCATACGCTGATCAAGGCTCCGGGCGCCGCACCGTCCCGCCACACGGCACCGGTGCGCCAGGGCCTCTAGCACGACGCGACGCTTTCCATTTCCGACGGCCGGCCGCCTTGAGGCGTTCCGGCCGTCGGGCCGTTTTCAATCGTGTTTTCAAACGGCACCGACCTGGTCTATAGAATGCGCGACTGGAGAGAGACCTGTTGGACATCGTGTTTACCGGCGCGGCCGTCGACTATGCCGGACGCCTTGCCCTTCATCCATTGACGCTCAGGCTGCACGAACGCCGCATCGGCGTGATCGGCCTCAACGGTTCGGGCAAGACGACCTTCGCACGGCTCATCAACGGGCTGGTCAAGCCGACAGCCGGATCCGTCACGGTCGACGGGCTGGATACGGTCGAGAAGGAAGAGGCCGCGCGCGGCAAGACGGGTTTCATCTTCCAGAATCCGCAGCACCAGATGATCCTGCCTATTCTCGCGGAGGACATCGCCTTCGGCCTGAAGAACAGGGGCCTGCCGGCCGCCGAAATCACCCGGCTCACCGATGCCGTCCTTCAACGCTTCGGCATAGTGCATCTGGCCCGGCGCAGGGTGCATGAGCTTTCCGGCGGCGAGAACCAGCTCGGCGCGATCGCCAGCGTCCTGGTGACAGGTCCCGATCTGCTGATCCTGGACGAACCGACCAACCAACTCGATCTTCGCAACCGGGCGCTGATCGCGCGCACCATCGCGGCGCTCGACGAACAGGTGATCGTTATCACGCATGACCTTTCCCTCATCGAGCATTTCGACCGGGTCCTGCTGTTTCATGAAGGCCGGCTTGCGGCCGACGGTCCGCCGGGACGGACGATAGACACCTACAGGGACATCGCCGGATGCTGACCGGGCTCGATATCGAGGGAAACAGCCTTCTCCACCGCTTCCCCGTCCGCGCCAAGCTCGTGCTGCTGTTCGTCGCGGCGACCGTGCTGCTTCTCACATCGACGCTCTGGGCACTCGGGCCGGCGACCGTTTTCGCGACGCTTCTCTATCTCTCCACCGGGATCGGCGTGGCGGAAGCCTTCCGGCGCGTGCGTTTCGTGCTCTTCACCGTGGCCCTGCTCGCGCTCGCCAACCTCGTCTTTCACTCGGCGGAAGAAGCCGCTGCCGTCCTGCTGCGGCTGACGGCGCTGGTCCTGCTTGCCGCCGCGATTACCGCGACGACAGGCATATCCGCCTTCATGGACGAGATCACCCGCATTCTCAAACCGCTGGAACGCTTCGGGCTGGTGCGGGCTGCCGATGTCAGCCTTGCCGTCGGGCTCGTCATTCGCTTCGTGCCGGAAATCTTCGCGCGCTATGCGGACATCCGCGATGCCCACAAGGCAAGGGGCATCGCGATGCGTCCGTTGACGGTCCTGGTCCCGCTGATCATCCTGACGCTCAAGGATGCGGATACGATCGCCATGGCGATTGACGCACGCGGATTTCGGCGGCATTAACCCAAAATTATCCATTGCGGGGAATCGGAGAAAGACCATGAGCACCAGAGACATCGTCCTCGTCGCATTGTTTGCGGCCATCATCGTCGTGCTCGGCCTGATGCCGCCGGTAACGCTCGGCTTCATCCCCGTTCCGATCACCGCGCAATCGCTCGGCGTGATGCTGGCGGGCTGCATTCTCGGCGCCCGGCGCGGTGCCGCCGCCTGCCTTCTCGTGCTGCTTCTCGTCGCGATCGGCCTGCCCGTTCTTTCAGGCGGTCGCGGCGGCCTTGCCGTCTTTGCCGGACCGACCGCCGGCTTCCTCGTCGGCTGGGTCGTCGGCGCCTATGTGTGCGGCTGGCTCGCCGAGCGCCATGTGCGCGAGGATCAGGGCGAACTGGCGCAGTTCCTGGCCTTCCTCGGTGCAGCCGTCATCGGCGGCATCGTCGTCAACTATGCCTTCGGCATCGCCTGGCTCTCCTACATGAGCGGCAAGGCCTTCTTCGAGACGACGATCGCCTCGCTGGTCTTCATCCCCGGCGACCTCATCAAGGCCTTCATCGCCATGCTCGCAGGCCGCGCGGTGCTCGCCGGTTATCCCCTTCTGCCGCATCGCGCCTGACCAGACCCGAAGACCATAGTCGGCGCGTCGAAAGCGCGCCGACGAAGCGGGGCGAAGATAGCCCCTGACCGAAGCGCCAAGCGACGGCGTCGCCCGGCCATCGCGCGCCGCCTGTTGAAAGACCGGCAGGCAGGCCCATTTTCCATGGACCTGACGTTGCGCAATGGATAGCTTCCCGCCATGACGACGATCCTCTACGAGAACCCGATCTTCCTGGAGCATCAGGTGCCGGAAGGCCATGCGGAGCGGCCGGATCGGCTGCGGGCGCTCAACCTTGCCCTCGAACACGAACGCTTCCAGCCGCTGAAGCGGGAGAAGGCGCCGCAGGCCAACGAGGACTTCGTGCTGCTCGCCCATCCCGAGGAGCACCTGAAAGCGGTCATGAAGGAAATGCCCGAAGAGGGCATCATCCAGATCGAGGCGGACACCTATGCCAGTCCGGCCAGCCTGCAGGCCGCGCTGACCGGCGTCGGCGGCGCGATCGCTGCGGTCGATGCGGTCTTTTCCGGTAACGCCGACAATGTCTTCGTCGCCTCGCGGCCACCCGGACATCATGCCGAAAAATCAAAGGCGATGGGCTTCTGCTTCTTCAACAACGTGGCGATTGCCGCGCGTCATGCCCAGAAGGCGCATGGCGCCGAGCGGGTCGCCATCATCGACTGGGACGTGCATCACGGCAACGGCACGCAGGACATCTTCTGGGACGATCCGTCCGTGCTCTTCTGCTCGACGCACCAGATGCCGCTCTATCCGGGATCGGGCGCCAAGACGGAAATCGGCGCCGGCAACATCGTCAACGCACCGCTGTCGACCAATGACGGCAGCGACCATTTCCGCGAGGCGTTCAAGTCGCGCGTACTGCCGAGGGTGGCGGATTTCCAGCCCGACATCATCCTGATCTCGGCGGGGTTCGACGCGCATCACCGCGATCCGCTCGCCCAGATCAATCTCGTCGCCGACGATTTCGACTGGGCGACGGCAAAGCTGCTGGACCTTGCCGACCGGTCGGCGAAGAACCGGGTCGTCAGCCTGCTCGAGGGCGGCTATGACCTGCAAGGGCTCGCCGAATCGGCGGCCACCCATATCTATCGGCTGATGAGAGGCTGACATGAGCGAACAGACGTCCCTCCCCGAGGTTTCGACCCTGAGCTTCGAACAGGCCGTCGAGGAACTGGAGAAGATCGTCGCGGCGCTGGAGCGCGGCGACGTTGCCCTCGACCGCTCGATCGAAATCTACGAACGCGGCGAGGCGCTGAAGAAGCATTGCGAGGCGCTGCTCGGCGCCGCCGAAAACCGCATCGAGAAAATTCGTCTCGACCGAGCCGGCCGCCCGCAAGGCGTTGAACCGCTGGACGGTGCGTAATTTGTTGTCTGCTCACATCATTGTGAACAGTTCGGCTGCCTTACTAAATTCGGCCCTCCATGATTAAGAAATATTAAGCCGGCTCGGCGGAGGCAAGAAAACGAGTCGGTTCTCTTTTTGTAACTTGAAGACTTTTTAATAACTTGATGACGGCATCGCCGTCTCGCGCCCCAGGCCGACCCCGATCTGGCCACTTTTTGGGGATTGCTTTTTGACACTTGAAACCCCATTTGATCCTTAATTACGGCGTACCCTCAATAAATGGGACCCGGAATTAGGGCGCCATCCTTTTCGGGTGGCGGTCTCACCGTTTCAATGCGCACGAGGACCGGCATGGCCAGATATACCAGACCATTACGCGCGTATCGCCCAACCCTCGGCGCCGGGGCGACTTCCCCACGCTCCGCCTTTTTCGCGCAAGACCCCTCCCAAGACTTGAAGAAGGTATTTTGATGTTGACACAGCAGGACGACTCCGAGAGCCGGCCGGTCACGAATCCCGGCACGCGCGAAATTCTCGATCGCGTGGGCGACAAATGGAGCCTCTACGTCATCGACACGCTGAGCGAAGGTCCGCTTCGCTTCAACGAGCTGAAGAAGGTCGTGGAAGGCATTTCGCAACGCATGCTGACCCTGACGCTCCGGCACCTCGAGCGGGACGGCCTCGTCACGCGCACGATGTTCCCGACCATCCCGCCCCGCGTGGACTATGAACTGACCCCGCTCGGCTTCAAGCTCCTGAAGCCGGTCACCGAACTGGTCGACTGGGTGCAGGAAAACCGCAACGAGATCGAAAGCGCGCAGAAGACGTTCGACGAGCACACGATCAAGCCGCATTCCTGAACGGTCTGTTTCCGGCAGGAGCCTTGCCACGACGGCAAGGCTCCTGTTTGCTGCCGGCTTGGCCATTCCCTTGGAGCCGGCATCATGAGTTTCTTTCCAGGACAAGACCCCGAGCCCGGCGACGCCGCAGCCTGCGACGCGCTGGAGCACCTGATCATCCCGCGCACGAGCGACATCGGCGGCTTCGAAGTCCGCCGCGCGCTTCCGACAGCCAAGCGCCGGCTGGTCGGGCCATTCATCTTCTTCGACCGCATGGGCCCGGCCCTGCTGAAAGCCGGCGACGCGATCGACGTCAAGCCGCACCCGCATATCGGCCTTTCGACGGTCACCTATCTCTTCGATGGCGAGATCAAGCACCGCGACAGCCTCGGCACCGAGATGGTGATCGAGCCTGGTGACGTGAACCTGATGACGGCCGGCCGCGGCATCGTGCATTCGGAGCGCTCGCCGGAAAATCTGCGCGGCAAGCCGATGTCGCTCTCCGGGCTGCAGACCTGGCTCGCGCTGCCCGACAGCCACGAGGAAATCGATCCCGTCTTCGCCCATACGATGCGAAACGAGCTTCCGGCCTTCGACGCTGACGGCATCACCGGCCGCGTCATCATCGGACGCTACGAGGGCCATGGCTCGCCCGTGTCCGTCCCGACCGACACGCTCTACACCGACCTGGCACTCGCCCCCGGCGCCTCCGCCCCGCTTGCCGCCGATTGGGAGGAGCGCGCTGTCTACATTCTTTCCGGCACGCTCGATGTCGCCGGCGACCTCTTCGAAGCCGACCGGCTGCTCGTCTTCCGCCCGGGCGATGCGATCACGCTGAAGGCCGGCGAACAGGGCTGTCACATCATGCTCTTCGGCGGCGCGGCCCTCGGGTCGAAGCGCTATATCTGGTGGAACTTCGTGTCTTCGTCCAAGGAACGCATCGAACAGGCCAAGGAGGAATGGCGCACCGGTCGCTTCGACATCGTTCCCGGCGACGAAGAGGAATTCGTGCCGCTGCCGGCCGGCTGACGCGCGGTCCCTCCGTCGAAAGAAAGCCGGGATTGGTCTTCACGATATGACGCTGCGGCAAAGGGCCGGTTTCAATCCCTTGAATTTGCCCTTAGTGTCACCAGATGCGCGGTTGCAATCGGCCGCGCCATTCTGCATGAAGCGCGGCGGCCGCGCGGGTGCCTCGAGATGCACCACGAATGGCTGGTGCGACGAAGAAGGCGGTGAGAGTGACCGAAATGCCAGCGACCCCCCTGCTCGATCAGGTGACATATCCGGCCGATCTCCGAAAGATCGAGGACCGCGACCTGCCGCAGCTTGCCGGCGAGGTCCGCTCGGAGATGATCGACGCGGTGTCGCGAACCGGCGGCCACCTCGGCGCCGGGCTTGGCGTGGTCGAACTGACGATCGCCATCCACAAGGTCTTCGACACGCCGAACGATCGCCTGATCTTCGACGTCGGGCACCAGTGTTACCCGCACAAGATCCTGACCGGGCGGCGCGACCGCATCCGGACGCTGCGCCAGGAAGACGGCCTTTCCGGCTTCACCCGGCGCGCGGAAAGCGCATACGACCCCTTCGGCGCCGCGCATTCCTCGACGTCGATCTCCGCCGGGCTCGGCATGGCGGTCGCGGCTGATCTCTCCGGCCATCCGCGCAATGTCATCTCGGTCATCGGCGACGGCGCGATGTCGGCCGGCATGGCCTATGAGGCGCTCAACAATGCCGGTGCGCTCGATGCCCGTCTGATCGTCATTCTCAACGACAACGACATGTCGATCGCGCCGCCGACCGGCGCGATGAGCGCCTATC
>CAMPIK010000019.1 GCA_946886325.1 uncultured Shinella sp. | reverse complement strand
ATCGGTCCGAACGACCTCTGGATCGCGGCACATGCCCTTGCATTGGACGCGACATTGGTCACGGCGAACGAAAGTGAATTCTCCCGCGTGCCGGGGCTGAAGATCGAGAATTGGCTGCGACAGGCAGCGACGGAGTAGGGTAGACGATGGGCAAGGTTACAGGATTTCTGGAAATCGACCGGCAGGTGGGCAAGTATCAGCCGGCCTCGGACCGCATTCGCCATTTCCGCGAGTTTACGATCCCGATGTCGGACCCGGAAGTGCAGAAACAGGCTGCCCGCTGCATGGATTGCGGCATCCCCTATTGCCATGGTCCGACGGGGTGTCCCGTGCACAACCAGATCCCGGACTGGAACGACCTCGTCTACAACAACAACTGGGACGAGGCGATCCGCAACCTGCATTCGACCAACAACTTCCCGGAATTCACCGGCCGCGTCTGCCCGGCGCCGTGCGAGGAAGCCTGCACGCTGAACCTCGAGGATGCGCCGGTCGCGATCAAGACCGTCGAGCAGGCGATTGCCGACAAGGCCTACGAGATGGGCTATATCGTGCCGCAGCCGGCAACCGTGAAGACGGGCAAGAAGGTCGCCGTCATCGGCTCCGGTCCCGCCGGCATGGCTGCCGCCCAGCAACTCGCCCGCGCCGGCCACGAGGTTCATGTCTTCGAGCGCGAATCCAGGGCTGGCGGCCTGCTGCGCTATGGCATTCCGGACTTCAAGATGGAGAAGAACTTCATCGATCGCCGCGTCGAGCAGATGAAGGGCGAGGGCGTCACCTTCCACTATGGCGTCAATGTCGGCGTGGATAAGCCGGTTGATGACCTGCTCGCCGAGCATGACGCCGTCGTCTATTGTGGCGGTTCGGAGACGCCGCGCGACGCCGGCATCCCGGGTGTCGATCTCTATGGCGTGCATGACGCCATGCCCTATCTCGTCCAGCAGAACCGCCGCGTCGGCCGCGAAAACATCGACAGCGTCGGCTGGCCGTCCGAGCCGATCGTTGCCGGCGGCAAGCACGTCGTCGTCGTCGGCGGCGGCGACACGGCATCCGACTGCGTCGGCACGGCCTTCCGCCAGGGCGCGGTCAAGGTGACCCAGCTCGACATCCGCCCGCAGCCGCCGGAAAAGGAAGACAAGCTCGCCGTCTGGCCCTTCTGGGCGACGAAGATGCGCACCTCCTCCTCGCAGGCCGAAGGCGCCGTGCGCGAGTTCCAGGTCGGCACGCTCGAATTCGTTGGCGAGGATGGTATCCTGACGGGCGTCAAGTGCTGCCAGGTGGATGATCGCCGCAAGCCGATCGCCGGCACGGAATTCATCATCAAGGCCGACCTCGTCTTCATCGCCATTGGCTTCCGCGGTCCGTTCACCGACAGCGTGCTGGGCGATCTCGGCGAGCGGCTGACGATCAACACCGACAGGCGTGGCTCTTCGAACGTCGTCGCCAACGATCGCGACTACAAGACGTCGGTCGACAAGCTCTGGACGGCCGGCGACGTGCGCCGCGGCCAGTCGCTCGTCGTCTGGGCGATCCGCGAGGGCCGTCAGGCGGCCCGTGCGATCGATGAAGCGCTGATGGGCTCGACCACCCTGCCGCAATAACGAATATCCAGCCGATGCGACGTCGCTTCGGCTGGAGTTTGCATCTGTCAGAAATCCTGTTGGATAGAAAAGAACGCGGGCCGAAAGCCGGCGTCCGCGCTATTGCACGGTCTCCTGCCGATCCGCCGGGAGCGTTGTCGTGGTCTCGGTTTCTGCCTCGACCTTCTGAACGGGCTTCGACTTGTCGAGCCGGAAGTCGTCGACGCGGCCGGCGGGCGCTTCGGCAACCTCACCCTTCTCCACCAGCAAGTCGCGCGGGCTCTTGCCGCTCGTCTGCCGTGATTCGCCGCCGCCCAGTAGATAGCTGCCGCCGTCGAGCGCGGGATCGACGAGGCTGATCGGCAAGGTCTTGATGATCTCGGTGTCATCGGCAGGGGCGGATACAAGGAAATCGGTCAGGTCGTCGCTGCCCTGCTTGATGCCGCCAAGGGCAGCACTGCCGAGAACCCGGCGGATTTCCTTCTCGACATAGAAGGCCATCTTGCGCTTGCCGGCCTTTGTCAGGTTGATGCCGTCGGAGCCGCGCAGGCGGACCTGCTGCCCGTTGATATCCGAGCCGGTGACGATGAAGCGGCCGCCCTCATCGACGAAGCCGTCCCAGATGTCGATGAAATCGCCGCCGATCGCCTCGGACCCGACGCGATACATGTTGTTGAGCGTGATCATGTCGGCGGTCATTGAGGATGACTGGAACGCCGGCATGCCGACCCAGAAGAAGGGCACGCGGGCGGATTTGGCGAGTGTCGCGATGCGCGCCACGCGGCTCTGGTATTCGCGAGTCCAGGCCTCGGACCGGAACTCCTCCGAGTTGCCCGCAATCCGCATCGCCTGGCGGTCGTTAGCGCCGATGCCGATCACAATCGCGGCAGGCTTCACCTCGGCGAGGATTGCCGGCAGTTCGGCCGGCCAATTGTAATAGTCGTCGCGCACCAGCCCGGACGAGCCGTTGGTCCGCGTCTCGATGACGATGCACGGCGTCTGTTCGAAGGCCACTGTCAGGCCTTCGCCGATCCCGCCGCCGACGAAATCGCCGATGACGAGCACCTTGCGCGCATCCTCGATCTTTTCCACCGCCGCCGGTGCGGCTGCGACTGCCTTGCGCGTGGCGGTCGAGCGGGCGCGCGTCTGCTTGCGCTGCCGCGGCTTCGTCGCGCGCTTGACCGGTTCCTCGCGCTTGCGCGTGCCGAACAGCAGCTGAAGGATCGACTTCCGCTGCACGCGCTCCTGTGCCTGCGCCTCGTCAAAGGCGATCGGCATCGGAAGCACCATCAGCGACAGCACGAGCAGAAAGCGGACAATTTTTTCGACGAAGCGCATCATGTAACTCCCGGCCGGCAGACGTTTGCGCGGTCCGATGGCATCATGATGGCAAATCGCACGGGCCGGGTGAAGAGTGTCGGGCGCAGAAAGAGGAGAACGCCTTGCGGCGTTCTCCTGATATCGTCACTTTCGCAGGGCTTTCAGCAGCGACTGGCTCGGCTCGCCGTCGGCCGACATGCCCATGCGGCTTTGAACAGCCTGGATCGCGGCCTTGGAGCCGGAGCCGAAATTGCCATCAACTTCGCCGCTGTAATAGCCAAGCTGCTTGAGGCGGGTCTGCAGTTCGAACTTCTCGGCAATGTCGAGCGTGCCGTCCGGGCGCGGCCAGCGCTGGTGAAGGCCGCCATAGCCGGCAAGCTGGTCGGCCAGCATGCCGACGCCCATCGCATAGGAGTTCGAGGCGTTGTAGCGCTTGATGACGAAGAAGTTGCGCGTCATCAGGAAGCCCGGACCATTGCCGCCGGCCGGAAGCAGCAGTTCGGCGCGGTCCTTCGGATATTTGAAGCCGGCACCGCTCGGCCGCGCGAAGCCGAGCTTCGCCCATTCGCCGATCGTCTTCGTCTGGCCCTCGTATTTCGCGCCACCTGAAGGCACGGCGATCTCGTAGCCCCAGGTCTTGCCGGTCTGCCAGCCGTTCTTCTTGAGCAGGTTGGCGGCTGTCGCCAGCGCATCCGGGATCGAATTCCAGATGTCGCGATGGCCGTTGCCGTCGGCATCGATCGCGTAAAGCAGATAGCTCGTCGGGATGAACTGCGTGTGGCCCATCGCGCCGGCCCAGGAGCCCGTCATGCCGCCCGCCGAAATGTCGCCGTTCTGAAGGATCTTCAGCGCCGCGATCAACTGCGTGCGGGCGAATTTCTGGCGTCGTTTGTCCGCATAGGCGAGTGTCGCAAGCGCGCGGGGAACATAATGCAGCCGGTCTTCCTTTTCGAGGACGGCGCCATAGTTCGATTCCATCGACCAGATCGCAAGGAGGATATGCCGATCGACGCCGAAGTGGTTTTCAATGGCGGCAAGCGTGCGGCCATGTTTGGCGGACATCTCCTGGCCGATCTTCACGGTATAGGGGTTCACGCGCGAATCGAGATAGTCCCAGACCTTGTGCCGGAATTCCGGCTGATAGGCGGCTTTTTCGAGCACTTCCGGGTCCGGCGTCTTGACCCCGGAAAAAGCCTTTTGATAGGTGGACTTGGAGATGCCACTCTTGGCTGCGGTGGCATAGAAATTCGCGATCCATTTCTGGAAGCCGGCATCAGCCCGGGCAGCGGTGGCAGGAGCGAACAGGCTGGCCGAGAGGAGCATGGTGAGCGCTACGCTGCGGAGGCTTGGTTTTCTATCCTGATACATCGGTCGGCGATTCCGTTGTCTAGAGATTACGGTACGGCGCTGAACGCACGCGGTGGAAACGCAAATCCTACAAACACGAAGTCAACAAATTCTTTACCATGAAAGGCGGACGTGGTCTGCCTTTGCGAAAAAATAGCAATTCCGATTTAATCGCTGCGGCGCAACACCGCCAATGACTGGCGGTTCCAACGAGGTGGATGATGGCTGAACGACGCAAGGTACGCAAAGCGGTATTTCCGGTGGCCGGTCTCGGGACCCGGTTCCTTCCCGCGACGAAGGCGGTGCCGAAGGAAATGCTGACGGTCGTCGACAAGCCGGTCATTCAATATGTGGTGGACGAGGCGCTGGAAGCCGGCATCGAACACCTGATCTTCGTCACCGGCCGCTCCAAGGCCGTCATCGAGGACTATTTCGACATCCAGGTCGAGCTTGAGCAGACGCTGCGCCAGCGCAACAAGACGGCCGAACTGACGCTTCTCGACAGCATCCTGCCGGTTGCCGGCAGCACGAGCTTCACCCGCCAGCAGGAGCCGCTCGGGCTCGGTCACGCGGTCTGGTGCGCCCGTGAGCTGGTCGGCAACGAACCGTTCGCGCTGCTTCTGCCCGACATGATCATGAAGGCCGAGAAGGGCTGCATGAAGGGCATGGTCGAACTCTACGAGGCGAGCGGCGCCAACATTATCGCGGTTGAGGAATGCGCGCCCGACCAGGCGCACAAATACGGCATCGTCGGTGTCGGCGAGAAGGTTGGCGACGGCTTCAAGATCGACCGGATGGTCGAGAAACCGGCGCCGGGCACCGCACCGTCCAACTTCTTCATCAACGGCCGCTATATCCTCCAGCCGGAAATCTTCCCGATTCTCGCGACGCAGGAACGTGGCGCCGGCAACGAGATCCAGTTGACCGACGGCATGCTGAAGCTGCTGCAGAACCAGGATTTCGCGGCCTATCATTTCCGCGGCCAGACCTATGACTGCGGTGCCAAGGACGGCTTCATCCTCGCCAACGTCGCCTTCGCGCTCGACCGGGCCGATATCCGGCCGGTGGTCGAGGGTCCGTTGAAGACGATCCTCGAAAGCCTGAAATAGTCAGCGCCGAACCGTCAGGCCAAGGCCGGCCCGCGTGATGGCGGTGTCGGCCGAGCCGCGTTGCGTCGTGACCTCGTAGGAAAGGTCGCTCGTCAGCGCCAGCCAGCGGTTGATGTCCCAGGTCAGCCCGCCGCCCACCAGGTAGACGTTCTGGTTGACGCCGCCGGTCGAGGAGAAGTCGCGCAGCGTATAGGCGGCATTGAGCTTGGCGACGAGATTGTCGCGCAGTTCGTGGGTCACCTCCGCCGTCGTGCCGTAGGAGACGTAGCCGCTTTCGCCCGCCGTGGTGGAAGGTTCCAGCGCGGTCGTCAGTCCGAGCGTGACATCCGTGCCGCGCCGCGGCGACCAGTTCGCCGATCCGTCGATCGTGAAGGCATCGAGTGCCTTCAGCCGGTCGTCGTCGAAGGTTGCCCGCTTGTAGCCGATGCCGAGTTCGCCGCGCAGCTTCTCGCCCATGTCCACCTCGACGCCGGTCCGGCCGCCATAAATATAGGCCGAACGCTCGTAGCCGAGCGAATCGCGGAGCTGGTCGTAGATCGAGCGGCCGACGGAGGCCTCGATAAAGGGGATGAGGGCAGGGGAAAGCTCGTATCCGACGCGGGCCGTCACCGTGCCTTCCGTATTGTCGCGGTCGGCGAGCGACAGGCTGCCGCCGTTCGCGAGTTCCGCGTCGCCGTAGACCTCGCGGACCAACGTTGTCCCGAGCGTACCGCGGATGAGGCCGAAGTCGCGCTGCACGGCGGCACCGAGGGACATCTGGTGCACACCGGATTGCACGTCCGCATTCGAGATCGCATTCGGATCGGTCGAGCTTTCCCGCTCGAAACTGTAGCCGGCGGTGATGTTCGCCGTCGTCTGGCCGGCAAGGTCGAGCCGCAGGTCGGCGTCGATGTCGAATTCCGGATCGGTCGCGCCTTGGCCCCAGAGATTGCGCTCGAAGGTTCCTTCGCCTTCGACCGTCAGTTGATGCCGCGACCAGTCGGAGGTGAGTGAACCTTTCAGCGTTGTTGTCGAGAAGCCGCGGCTTTCGGAGGCGGAACCGGTCTTCGTCGTCTCGTAGGCGATGCCCTGGGTGATCGACGGTTTCAGGACGAAGGTGCCGAGCCTCAGTCCGGGTGCCGCATCGCGACCTTCGATCTCGCCGACACGCAGGCCATCGACGCTCGTCTCGGCGAGGTTCTCGCGATTGGTTTCCTCGACGATGCGGAAACTTTCGGCCTCGGGCTGAAGCGTGTCTTCGGCTGCGGCCGCTGCCTCCGCGTCCGTCACCTGCCGTCCCGTTTGCGGATTGCGCGGGTCGACGGCGCCGGCGGCGTTCGTCGGCGACCTCTCCGTGTCCGTCTCGTCTTCCGGATCGTCGACACTGAAGGCAGCGGCGGCAGCCAGCGCCGTTTGCGAAGCGCCGCCATAAGGGTCCTGCTGGTCGGTTTCGCCGGGCGGCACATCCTGCGCATGGAGGTGCGGCACACCGAGGAGAAAGGTGCCTGCAAGCAACAGCGCAGCCGTGCTCGACCGCGGCCGGAGCCGCGCCAGATATGCTGGCTTCCTCGCTGTCTGCGCCATCGTGCGGCTCGCGACCTCTTTGCAATTTCGTTAACGAAGGTAAAGCCATGTGGTTAACACTTGGTTGCAATTCGTGCCCCGGCGGTGCTGTTTCACAGCATGGACACGGCACGGCAAAGGCGCTAACCAAGCGCGATGATCAAGAGACAGGCAAAAGTGGAAAGCAGCGGCGCGATCGCCTCGGCTATCCGCACGATCGAAACCGAAAAGGTCGGATTGGCGGCCCTTTCCGAAGCCATGGCCGGCCCGCTCTGCGAGCCTTTCTGCGAAGCGGTCAGCCGGATTGCGGATATCCGCGGCCGCGTGATTGTCACTGGTGTCGGCAAGTCGGGGCATATCGGCGTCAAGATCGCCGCATCGCTGGCATCGACCGGAACGCCCTCCTTCTTCGTGCATCCCGTCGAGGCCAACCACGGCGATCTCGGCATGATCACGCGCGACGACGTCATCCTCGCCATGTCCTGGAGCGGCGAGAGCGCCGAGTTGCAGGGCATCATCTCCTATTCGCGGCGGTTCTCGATCCCCCTGATCGCCCTGACCTCGGGTGAAAGCTCGACGCTGGCGCGCGAGGCCGACATCGTGCTGCTGCTGCCGAAGTCGCAGGAGGCCTGCCCGCATGGCCTGGCGCCGACCACCTCGACGCTGATGCAGCTTTCGCTCGGCGATGCGCTGGCCGTTTCGCTTCTCGAGGCGCGCGGCTTCACCGCCATCGATTTCAAGACGTTCCATCCGGGCGGCAAGCTCGGCGCGAGCCTCTCCCATGTCGGCGACATCATGCACAGCGGCGAAAACATGCCGCTCGTACCGCTCGGCACCTCGATGCCGGATGCCGTGCTGCTGCTTTCGCAGAAGCGTTACGGCTGCGTCGGCGTCATCAACGACAACGGCACGCTCGCCGGCATCGTCACGGACGGCGACATCGCGCGCAACCTGACGCGCAACCTCGCCGAGCTCAATGTCGATGACGTGATGACGCGGAGCCCCAAGACGGTGAAGCCGACGACGCTTGCGACGACGGCGCTCGGCATCCTGGACCAGCACAAGATTTCGGCGCTGATCGTCACCGACGAGACCTTCCGCCCCGTCGGCATCGTGCATTTCCACGATCTTCTGCGGATCGGCGTCGCCTGATCTCAGACCGGCTCGACGGTCAGATCCCGCCCCGTGCCGGAGACGACGCGGACGCGTGTGCCGACCGGCAGATCCGGACCGCGCACCGTCCATTGCGTGTCGTCCAGCCGGATGCGGCCGCGCCCTTCGGCAATCGGCTGCTCCAGCGTCGCGGTGCGCCCGACGAGCCCTTCGCCGCGCTGGTTGAGGAACGGCTCGTCGCTCGCGGTGCCGCGGCCCGTCACAAAGCGGCGTCCGGCGAAGACGGCGGCGAGCGACAGGGCGGCGAAGACGAGCCATTGCACATGCCAGGTCCAGAAGGCCGCCTCCCACAGCATCAGCGACAAGGCGCCGGTCAGGATCGCCGCGATGCCGACCCAGAGCAGGAAGAAGCCGGGCAGCAGCACCTCGGCGATCAGAAGGATGATGCCGAGCACCCACCAGGCCCAGGGGCCGAGTTCGGCGACGATGCGCGCAAGCATCGGTCACTCCTGCCGCTGCGAGGGATCGAAGGGGTTGCGAACAGCCGTCGAGCCCGTGGTCGGTGTCGAGGGCCGCTGCCGCACGACCGGTGACGGATCGTTGCCGAAGACCTCCCGTGCAATCGCGCCGATGCCACCGAGCGAGCCGATGAGCGAGGACGCCTCCATCGGCATCAGCACGATCTTGGAATTCGGCGCCTTGCCGATCGCGGCCATCGCCTCGGTGTATTTCTGGGCGACGAAGTAGTTGATCGCCTGCACGTCGCCGGCGGCGATGGCCTGCGAGACCATGGCCGTCGCCTTGGCTTCGGCTTCGGCCAGGCGCTCGCGCGCCTCGGCATCGCGGAAGGCCGCCTCGCGCTGGCCTTCGGCCTCCAGGATCGCCGATTGCTTGGCGCCCTCGGCGCGCAGGATCTGCGCATTGCGCGCGCCTTCGGCTTCCAGCACCTGCGCGCGCTTCTCGCGCTCGGCCTTCATCTGCCGGCCCATCGCATCGACGAGGTCCTTCGGCGGCGCGATGTCCTTGATCTCGACGCGGGTGATCTTGATGCCCCAGGGGTTTGCGGCTTCATCGACGACGCGCAGGAGCTTGTCGTTGATGACGTCACGGTTCGACAGCAGTTCGTCGAGGTCCATCGAGCCCATGACCGAGCGGATGTTGGTCATGGTGAGGTTGAGGATGGCGTTTTCGAGATTGGCCACCTGATAGGCCGCCTGCGCCGCATTCAGCACCTGGTAGAAGGCGACGCCGTCGGCCGAGACGCTCGCATTGTCGCGGGTAATGACCTCCTGCGTCGGAATGTCGAGCACCTGCTCCATGACATTCAGCTTGGAGCCGATGCGGTCCATGAAGGGCACGATGATGTTGAGGCCGGGCTCCAGCGTGCGCGTGTAGCGGCCGAAACGCTCGATCGTGTAGCGATAGCCCTGCGGAACGGTCTTGATGCCCGCGAAGATCAGCAGGACGACAAGGACGACGAGGGCAATGACGAAGATGTCGAGACCGGTGAGGTTCATGTGCGGGCTTCCTCTCCCATGAGGCGTGGAGCTTCAATGTAGGGATTACGCGCCGCGACACCAGTCTATTTGGAAGGCGCCGGCGAAATTGCCGCCGGCGCCGATTGCCGGATCAGATCCAGCCCTGCAATTCCCGCCGCACGACCGTTTCGAGTACGGCCATGCCCTCCGGGCTGTCGTTCAGGCAGGGGATGTGGGTGAACTTGTCGCCGCCATTGTGGTGGAAGCTTTCGGCCGCCTGTTCGGCGATCTCCTCCAGCGTCTCCAGGCAGTCGGAGACGAAGCCGGGATTGATGACGGCGATGCGCTTGACGCCGTCCTGCGCCAGCTTCTCGACGGTCTTGTCGGTATAGGGCTGCAGCCATTCCTCCGGCCCGAAGCGGGACTGGAAGGTCACCATCAGCTTCTCCTTCGGCCAGCCGAGCCGTTCCCGGACGAGCCGCGCGGTCTTGTAGCACTGGCAGTGATAGGGGTCGCCCTTGTCGAAATAGCTCTTCGGAATGCCGTGGAAGGAGGCGAGCACCATTTCCGGCTCCCAGTCGAGCGTCGCCAGATGCTTCTCGATCGAGATGGCGAGCGAATCGATATAGGTCGGATCGTCGTGATAGGGCGGCACGGTGCGCAACGCCGGCTGCCAGCGCATCTTCAGGAGCGCCTCGAAGGCCTTGTCGTTGACGGTCGCCGTCGTCGCCGCGGCATATTGCGGATAGAGCGGGAAGACGAGGATGCGTTCGCAGCCCTCGGCCTTCAGATGGTCGATGCGCGAGACGATCGACGGCTGGCCGTAGCGCATCGCCCAGTCGACGACGACATGCGGGTGCCCGGCGAGCGACGCGGCCATCCGTTCGGCCTGGCTGCGCGTGTAGGTGCGCAGGTAGCTTTCGTTCTTCTCCTTGTTCCAGATCGTCTCATAGGCCTTGCCGACCTTGCCGGGCCGGGTGTTGAGCACGATGCCGAAGAGGATCGGGTACCAGAGCGCCTTCGGCCATTCGATGACGCGCTTGTCGGTCAGGAACTCCTTCAGGTAGCGCCGCATGGACGTGTAGTCCGTGCCATCCGGCGTGCCGAGATTGACGAGCAGCACGCCGACCTTGCCGAATTTGACGGGCGGGTGGTCTGCGGGCTTGAAGGGGAGGTCCTGCATCGGGCGATCCTGTCGACGAATTTCTGCTTCGCGCTCTTCTACGTGGCGCGGGAGACGTGGTTCAGAATCGTTCTAAAAAGAATCGCCGGCCCGGGGAAGCCCGGACCGGCGCAATAAGTGGAGACAAATTGTCCTTATTTCGCCGGGATCGTCAGCTCCGAGCCGATTGCCAGCGCGCGTGGACGCGGATCGCCGTTGGCCGCGGAGATCTTCTTCCACATATGGCCGTCGCCATAGGCCGTTTCGGCGAGATCCCACAGCGTGTCGCCGGAGACGATGACATGCTTGCTTTCGGTCATGGTGGCCGCCGGTTCGCTTGCCGTCGTATCGGCCATCGCCGTGTCGGTCGCGGTCTCCGCAGGCGTCGTCGTTTCTGTACCGGTTTCCGCCGGCGCGGTCATTTCCGTCGCCGTCTCGGCAGCGCCCGATGCGGGAGCCGCCTCGCTGCCCTCTGCTGTTGCTGTCGCATCCGGCGAAGCCTCGGTCGTCGTTGCCGGTGCCTCGACGGTGCTTGCGGCGGCCTCGGTGATGCGTCCGTACGTAGAAGGCGTGTAGGGGCGGTTAGCCGCCATGTATTCGGCGACGACCGTTTCCATGCCGGGGCCGTAGTCATAGGCGTTCGTCGCGGCGGAGGCGAAGACCGAGTAGCCATCGCCACCCGCGCGCATGAAATTGTTCGACACGACACCGTAGACCTTCGCCGGATCGAGCGGCACGAAGCCGTCGCCGTCCTTGACTTCCGCGTTCACGACGCGGCTGCCGGCCGGTTGCGACTTGTCGAAGCCGATCTTCATGCCGGCAACCTGCGGGAAGCGGCCGCCACCTTCCTCGATCTGGCTGAAGCCGTTCTCGAGCGCGGCGAGCAGGTCGGAGCCCTTGAGCTGGAACGTCGCGACCGTGTTCTGGAACGGCAGGACTTCCAGGACTTCACCCATCGTCACCGGCCCGGCGTCGATCGAAGCACGCAGGCCGCCGCCATTGGTGATGGCGATCGAAATGCCCTGGTCCTTCGTTCGGTCGAGCAGCGCGTCGGCCACGAGGTTGCCCATCTGGCATTCTGCCGCGCGGCAGGTTTCGCGTGATCCGTCGATCGGCGCTGCGGTCTCGGCGACGACCTTGTTCTTGAGCTCTTCGATCGGCCCGCCCAGTTCTTTCACGCGGGCAACGACGGCTTCGTCCGGCTTGATCGACGAATCGATCAGGATCGGCTCGCCGGTCGCCTCCTTGACGACGCCGCTATCGTCGAAGACGACCTTCAGGTCGCCGAGATACTTGGAATAGGCGCCGGCCTGGACGACCGGAACCTTGTAGCCGCCGGGGTTGTCGACCATCGTCGGATAGGGGCCTTCCGCCTTGTCCGAGGTGTTCGACAGGAAGGTGTTGGTGTGCCCGCCGACAACGACATCGACATCAGGAATCTTGGCGATCGCCGCGAGATCGCGCGGATAGCCGACATGGGTGAGGGCGATGATCTTGTCGACGCCCTGCTTTTTAATCTCGACGATAGCTGCCGTGATGTCGGCAACGTCGTCCCCGATCAAGATGTTCGGTCCGGGCGAGGAGAGTTCGTGCGTGTCGTTGGCGACGGCGCCGACGATGGCGACCTTCTGGCCGCCCTGTTCCAGGATCACGAAGGGCTTGATGCGGTCGCCGATCTTCGAGCTCGCGCCGGCAGCGACATTGGCTGTGACGACGGGGAACTGCACCTTGTCGAGGAAGAGCGCGAGACCGTCCTCGCTGTCGTCGAACTCGTGGTTGCCGACGGTCATGGCGTCGAACTTCATCAGGTTCAGGAATTCGGCCTCAACCGCACCCTTGTAGGTAGTGTAGAAG